>JAIEPT010000309.1 GCA_019748295.1 Gemmataceae bacterium
AGGTGAGCGCGATACGCAACCGCCGCGAACGCTGAAAGCGTTCCCCAGCAAAGCCCAGGGTTGGCGACCAACGGGAGCCAACCCTGGGTAATCGGGCTCCACATACGATGGAACTCTGAAAGAGTTCCCCAGGACGCTCAGCCCAAGGGCGAAACCTCCAACATCGCGAGGCGTCCCGGCGAGTTCCTTCAGAGCTCCTGTCCGTCGGCGTCTTCGTACCCAGGGTTGGCTCCCGATGGTCGCCAACCCTGGGCTATGCTAAGGAACGCTTTCAGCGTTCGCGATCCGTCCGCCGAAAATTCGCCGCCCCCCTTGGTACTGCGGGTCGCGCCCTTGCTCGCCGACGTGCCTGTCGCGTCCATACACCAATGGAGGACGTGCATCTACACGGGTAATCAGCCATGAACGATCGTTGGATCGCGGAACGCATGCATGGGTTCGAGGCTTCGGGCATTCGCAAAATTTTCGATTTGGCCGCCAGCCTCAAGGACCCGGTGAACCTCAGCATCGGCCAGCCGCACTTCGCCGTTCCTGAGCCGATCAAGACGGCGGCGAAGAACGCGATCGACGCCAACAAGAACGGCTACACCGTCAGCCAAGGCATTCCCGAGTTGCGGGCGAAGATCGCGACCGCCTTGCGCCAGCAGTATCCGTCGCATGCGGATCGCGAGGTGTTCGTCACCAGCGGCACCAGCGGCGGGCTTGTGCTCGCGCTCATGTCCACCATCAATCCGGGGGATGAGGTCATCCTCTTCGACCCGTATTTCGTGATGTATCCCAACTTCGTCCGCCTCGCCGGCGGCACGCCGATCGTGCTGGAAACGTATCCGCATTTCCGCATCGATTTGGATGCCGTCCGCCGAGCCATTACGCCGCGGACGAAGGCGATCATCGCCAACAGCCCCGGCAACCCCACCGGCGTCGTCGAGAAACGCGAGACGCTCCGCGAACTGGCGGCGCTCTGCAAACAGAGAAACATTCTGCTGCTGAGCGACGAAGTGTATCGAGCATTCTGCTACGACGAACCGTTCGCGAGCCCCGCGGAGTTCAACGAAGACGTGCTGGTGATCGATGGCTTCAGCAAAGCCTACGGCATGACCGGCTGGCGGCTCGGTTTCGCCCATGGCCCGCGAGCACTCATCGAGCAGATGATCAAGCTGCAACAATTCACCTACGTCTGTGCGCCGAGCATGGTGCAGCATGCGGGCGTCGCCGCGTGGGATTTCGACATCTCGGAGATCGTGACCGATTTCAAGCAGAAGCGCGATCGGCTCGTCGCGGGGCTCAAGGATCGCTTCGAGCTGACGGTTCCTGGCGGGGCGTTTTATTTGTTCGCCAAGGCCCCTTGGGGCACGGGTTCGGAGTTCGTCTCCGAGGCGATTCGCAATAATTTGCTGATCATTCCCGGGAACGTCTTCAGCAGCCGGGATACCCACTTCCGACTCAGTTACGCCGCGACGGATGCGACCATCGACAAGGGCATCGACATCCTCAACCGGCTCGCGAAACGGTAAACGCCATCTGCCGTTTGCGGCTTGGAAGTTATTTCGAAACTCAGCCGAGGACTGGGAGGAGTGAAGCTCCTGCCGAGCCGATGTTGCAGAAAACACGCGGAACATTGGCGTTTGATGCAGGAGATCGGCGCCCCGCGGCTCGGCAGGAGGCTCGCCCGCCTCGCCCTCCCAATCTCCTGCCAGGGTTTTGAAATTACCTCTTAGCTTAGTAGCGATCCGCAGCGTCCGAATTGCAAAGCCGCAAGCGTGGATCGCGGATCGCGGATCGCGGAGCCAGCCCTGCGGGCTCTCCAAACCTTCGCCTTTCACCGCTCCAGCACTTAACGGGAGGCCGACGATGTTGGGTGCGACGCAGCTCGATCACGTATCCGTGCTGATTACCGATGTTCCGCGAGCGCGGGCGTTTTATCGCGAAGTGTTGGGACTTCGCGAAATCGCGAAGCCGAAGACGTTCGACTTCGTCGCTCTGTGGTTTGAGCTTGGGAACCAGACCCTGCATCTCTTGCAGAAGCCGCAGCCGGATTCGAAAAGCCCGCGGCACTTCGCCTTGGGGGTGCGGGATGTGGAGGCGGCTCGGCGATTCGTGCGGAGCCGAGGGATCGCTCCCGACGAAACGACCAAAATCCCGGGTTGCGATCGCTTCTTCATTCATGATCCGGACGGCAATCGGATCGAGATCATCCAGTGGCTGGAACCGTATGATCCAATCGCCAGCGGGGCGGCGACCTTGGATGGGGTTTGAGTTTCGCGCACCTTCACTTGGCGGCTTTTTCGCTCGACTTGGCGTCCTCCAACTGGAAACGGCTCGCGCCAGCCGACTCGGTTCGCTTCAGGTTCCACGTCTCCGCCATGCGAACGGGTTCCGGCTGACCGACCCCGAGGGTAACTTCGACTTGCAATCGAATGCGGTCCTTCGACTCGACCTTCGCTTTCGCTTCGATTCGGGAGTGGGGAACAAGGTCTTTCCACTCCGCCTCGAAGGCTTCGCCGTTCGTCTGCAACTTCACGAGTGCTCGCTCGAAGCCGGAACGCAGAAGCCAACGTGCTTGCAGCCGGCGTTCTCGCTGATGGAGCGACCGGCGCTGCATCACCGTCTGGGTCGTGACGAACGTCATCAGGACGCTCAGAACGCCCAGCACGACGATCACGACCACCAACGAAAATCCGCGACGGCGGCGTCTCATGGGCGATCCCCTCCCACGGCCGCGACGATCTCGATGGTGCGGGCTTGCGTTCGCCCAGCCGCATCGCGCATGCCATGCAAACGCAGGACGACTTTGCGACCCGCCGGATCCGGCACGAACGTGGCGGACGCTCCTTCGCCGCCGAGGGGCATCGCGGTTCTCACATCAAGATCGCCGGGGCCGAACTCGCGGCGAACGGCTTCGTTCGATTGCGTCCGCCATACCACGACGCGATTTCCCGGCATCTTGAGGATCACGCAGTCGGGGCCGGATTGGAATCCCGTCTCTCGATCCAACAAAGCGAGCGCATGCCCCACGTCTTCGCGCAAGCGATCCGCGACGCTGGTGTTCATGCGGACGTGCTCTTCGTCCTCACGCACGGTTTTTTGCAGGTTCTGCATGCTGATCAAAAGCACGCTCGAAAGCGACATCATCGCGACGAGCCCGCCGATGACGACGAGCATTTCGACCAGGGAATACCCGCAGCGGCGAATCATTTTTCCACCTCGCCGCGGTCGCGGATCCACGCCGACATCGTCGCTTCCGTCTCGCGCTCGATGGTCCACGTCGCCGTCGCTTTCAGCTTCTTGAGTCGCGGCTCGTCTTTCACGGGCGTGACTTGCACCTTGAGCGTGCCCTTGGGCAGCAGATGCTCGGAGGGAAGTTTTTGGCCGGCGGCCCACTCCGGCGTCAGCTCTTTCCATGGCATGGATCGCGCTCGTTCCAAGAGGTTCGCGCATTGCTCGACGGCATCTTGGCGCGCGGCGGTTCGCGTTCGCTCCACCTGAACGAACCCGGCAAGCTGACCCGCCATCGCGACGGCAATGGCGAAGAGCCCGAAGGCGACGACCATCTCGGCGCTGGTGATGCCGCGTCGCCGCGTTTTGTTAAGAGGTTTCATGTGTTGAATGCCTCCAGCATCCGTACCAACGGCGTGAAATAGCCGAGGGCATACCACATCGTGAGCGCCCCGAAGGCCAAGATCATGAGCGGGAAAACGATGTAGCTGAGCCGTTGCACATGCTGCAGCGTTCGCCGGCCGAGGTGTTCGCCCATCTCTTGCAATGCCCAAGGCAACGTGTGGGCTCTTTCCGATACGCTGGCGAGCGGAACCAGGGGCGCGGGAAGCAGGCCCTGCTCGCGGAGCATCTCCAGCAAGGGCCGGCCCTGCTCGACGCGGTGTTGCACCAGGCCGATTCGCCGTGCAACCGTCCCCGCGAAGTAGGGCACATGCCGCAGCAAGTCCAGCGATTTCGGAACGGAACGCCCCGCATCCAACAGTGCCCCGAGCATCGCCAAGAATCGGCTTTGCATCCAGGGCCGCACGACGCCGCGCACGATCGGCGTGTTCCACCGCACGGTCGGGCTGCAGAACAGCGCGCCCAGCAATCCGAAGACGCCGAACAGCACCAGGATGAAAATCGGCGAATGCATCGACAGGACTCGGCCGAACGTCATCACCGATTCCGTGGCGGGCGGCAATCGAATGTGGAAGTCGGCGAAAATTCTTTGGTGCATAGGGGCGATGAAAATCAGGGTGAAGATCGAGATCGCGAGCCAATTGATGAGGAGAAACGTCAGGTACAAGATGCGCGGCACATTCTCGATCATGACCGGCGCGAGGGAACGTTGCGATCGCTGGGCGAACTGCAAGGCGGGGGTCAGCTTGCCGGTGCTTTCGCCGACGAAGAGGGCGAGTTCGGTTTCCTGCGTCGCCAACCCTGGGACGCAAGCAAGCGCCATCCCCGGCGGGAAACCCATTTCGAGATAGTAGACGAGTCGCCGCATCTGCTCGTCGTAGCGCCCGCTGCCGAACCAAAACGGGGGAACCAGCGCGTAAATGATGCCGGAAATCATCTGACTAAATGGATGGGTAGACCGGTCCCTGAGCCCCTGCGAAAGCACTTCCTCGAGCGGCAGCTGGCTTTCGGCCGCGGTCGCCAACAACTGAAGAAACTCCGCGCGGCGGAGTCGCCGATAGTGGAAGACGGCGAAGCCGACGAAGAGGAGGTAGACCGAAAGCCCGATCCAAATCAGTTTGCCGAAACCCGGAATGAGCAACGCGACGAAGATCCAAAGCGGCAGCCCGAGAGAGCCCAGAACGAAGAGGCCAAAGCGAGGCAAATAGCGCTGGATCGACCACGCCGCCGTCCCGAGGACGGTGATCGCGAGGATTACGCTGAGCAGAATCAGGAAGGCATTTTCCATGTTTTTCCGCCTCTCCCGCGAAGCGGAGAGGATAGGGAACGCCGAGGGACGTGGCGCCGTTCGCTAGACGTCTGCTTGAAACAAGAACGTGAGTGGCGAGCCTACCGCTGCAACTTCTCGGCCATTGTAAACGCTTCGTCGTTGAATCGCATGCTTGTTTTCGGGATGGGAAATCGAAATTCCGGAAGCAAGAACGCATGGGGGGCTCGAGCAGTTTGCAGATGGATGCAGCGACAGCGTGTGCCTCGACGTCGCATCCTGTAGGGAACGCCCTCCGTGGCGTTGCGCCGGAATGGACACGTCCATCCCGAGCATTCATATTCCGCGATCACCGCTTGCGGCTTAGCGATCCGCGGCGTCCAATCGCCAAGCCGCAAGCGGAAGACCTGCATGCGCATCATGGCGGATGTGTCGGTTCAGTCCGGCGGAACGCCACGAAGGGGCGGTCTCGATCCGACCTTTGGTTCGGTCCACCACCGTCACCAAACGGTTTTTTTTCGGCCCACCGTCGCCAAACGGCCCCCGGGCTATGACGTTCGGGAGTTCGATTCGCTATCAGGAGAAGGCGCGGGATCGTCCACTGCGGACGGCGCCCCTGATTGACTGTGAGGGAAATGGGTTAGCTTGGCACGATCTCGCTCTCGCAGCAACCAGCCGCCCAACAGCCAGACGACAGGCCCGCTGCACACCAACCACACCGCAGCCGAATGAAGCTTGTGAGCCTGGCGCCGCTCACGAGCACGAATCCTCGGGCGACAGCCCGCCCTCGAACATGCTCGGCGATGCCCTGAAACTGTCCGCCTCGACCCACCTCGCCAAAATCGCGACCAGGAGGCCCGACACCATGAGGCCGAATGCAATTGCTCGTGGAAGTCGGGGTCGCCGCATCGTTCGGCCCTATGGAGCGTCCGTGAAAGTCTCATCGTCCATTGTCGGTACAAATTCCAATCCGTCTGTGCGTGGCGAGACTTTTTCGGACGCAGTACCAGCCGCCTTACAGCGGCTGCTCGCCTGCTTGACGCCAGGCGACGCTTCCCGTTCCTCCTCTTTTTCATCCCTCATCTTTCATCCTTCATCCTTTTCCGACTGGCCGCGCGCCTTCAATTCGGATGAAATGAGGCTACGAATGGTCCCGCCTGGATTCGCTTTTCTTCCTGCCTGATCTCCTGGAGATGACGCCGTGCTGCACATCCCGATTCTTCGTTGGGGCGAACCTTACAAGAGCCTCGAGACCGATAAGGTCGTCCACTTCGATACCGGCGAAGTCCTCGCCGAAGTCAGCCGGGCCAATGGCGGGCTCGTCGAACGCGACATGCGCCACGCTCAGCGTGCCCGCGCCGTGCTGCGCGAAATCCCGATCAAGAAGCTCCTCGAAATGGTGAAGAAGGCGGGCGAACTCTACGCCTCGGCCGACCTTCCCTTCGGCGACGGCACGCAGACGCCGGACCAATTCGTCCGCATGCAGTCGGCCACCACCGGCCTGCCCGAGCACATGTGCCGGTTCAACATGGAGAAAAACCAGTTCGTGCTCGGCAACATGGACAAGATTCTCGACAGCCTCACCCGCGGCCTGGATCTCGACATCCTCTCCCGCGGCTACGGCGTCGAATCGCGCGGCGTGCCGGTCAGCTACCAGGCCCAATCGCCCGTCCTCGGCATGGTGCTCCCCAGCAATTCGCCCGGCGTGCACACGCTCTGGCTGCCGATCATCCCGATGCAGATCGGCCTCGTCTTGAAGCCGGGCCCGCAAGAACCGTGGACGCCTTATCGCATGGCATCCGCGTTCTTCGAAGCCGGCATCCCGCGGCAGGCGATCGCCGTCTATCCAGGCCTGGGGGACGTCGGCGCCGCGGTGCTGCAGCATTGCCCGCGCAGCCTGATCTTCGGCGGCACCGCTACCGTCGAACAATACAAGGGGAACCCCCGAGTGCAGGCCCACGGCCCCGGCTTCTCCAAAATCCTGCTCGGCGACGACATGGCCGATCAGTGGGAAAAGTACGTGGACATCATGGCGGACAGCGTGTTCGTCAACAGCGGCCGCGGCTGCATCAACTGCTCAGGCGTGTGGACGCCTCGCCATGGCCGCAAGATCGCCGAAGCGATCGCGGCCAAGATCGGTCCGGTTCAGCCGTTGCCCCCCGAAGATCCGAAGTCGGCCATTGCCGCGTTCACGGTGAAGGGGCAGGCGGACGCGATCAACACGCAGATCGATAACGACGTGAAGGAAGCCGGCGTCCACGACATGACCGCTCAGTACGGCCCACGGCTTGTGAAGAAGGACAATTGCGACTACATGCGGCCTACGGTCATCTACTGCGAAAACCCAGAGGTGGCGGCCGCGAAGAAGGAATACATGTTCCCCTTCGTGACCGTCGTCGAATGCCCGCAGGAGCAGATGCTCGAGAAGATCGGCCCCACGCTGGTCTGCTCCGCGATCACGGAAGATGCGAAGTTCCAGCGGGCCCTGGCGGAAGCGACCCACATCGACCGTCTCAACATCGGCCCGCTCAAGACGATCGCCCTCAATTGGCTGCAACCGCATGAGGGAAATATCGTAGACTTCCTGTTCCGGGCGCGTGCGTTCCAGTTCGATAAGGACACGGTGAAGATCTAGTTCGTGCATTCCAATGTTTAGCGGGGAGCCGTAGGCGACCAGGGTTGGTCGCCTACGGCTCCCCGCTAAACGCAAGATCAGTTCGACCTCACCTCGGGCGAAATCCGAGGCATCCGTCGAGTCGGCGAATTGACGTTGTCATGAAGAACGCATATGCCCGGCATGGATCCCCGGGGTGCGCTGCGCTTACCCCGGGGCTTGGTGGGCCTTCTTTTTCATCCTTCATCCTTCCGCCTTCATCCTTCCTATACCGCTGCTGCGGCCTTCATCTCCCGGCCCTGGGCCAAGCTTTCCTCGTTGGGGTCGCGCGGGATGATGGCGATCATCTTCTGGATGATGTCTTCGGGGCGAATGCCTTCCGCTTCCGCATTGAAGTTGGTGATGATGCGGTGGCGAAGCACCGGGGTCGCCACGGCGCGAATGTCTTCGCACGAGACGTAGTAGCGGCCATTGAGCACCGCGCGGGCCTTGGCTCCGAGCACCAAGTTTTGCGTGGCACGCGGGCCGGCGCCCCAGGTCACGTAGTCGCGGATGAAGTCGGGAACCTGTCCCTTTTCCTTACGCGTCATCCGTGTGAACTTCATCGCATAGCGGATCACGTACGGAGCCACGGGCACCTTGCGGACGATGTCCTGCATCTCCATGATTTCCGCGGCCGAAAGGATCCGCTCGACCTGCGAAACATGGGACGACGTGGTCATCTCCACGATCTTGTACTCTTCCTCTTCTTCCGGGTAATCGACCAGCACATTGAACATGAAGCGATCTTGCTGGGCTTCGGGCAGAGGATACGTGCCTTCCTGTTCGATCGGGTTCTGCGTGGCAAGGACGAAGAACGGATCGGGCAGTTTGTGCCGATTGCCGCCGACCGTGACCTGCTTTTCTTGCATGGCTTCGAGCAACGCGGCTTGGGTCTTCGGCGGCGTGCGGTTGATTTCGTCGGCGAGGATGATGTTCGAGAAGATCGGGCCGCTCAGGAACTTGAACACGCGCTGCCCGGTCGATTTGTCCTCCTGCAGCACTTCGGTGCCGGTGATGTCCGAAGGCATCAAGTCGGGCGTGAACTGGATGCGGCTGAAGGACAGGTTCAAGCAGTCCGCGAGCGTGCGGATCATCAACGTCTTCGCCAGCCCCGGCACGCCGACGAGCAGGCAGTGGCCTTTCGCGAAGATGGCGATGAGCAACTCTTCGAGGACTTTGTGCTGCCCGACGATCGCCTTGCTCAGTTCGCGCGTGATTCGGCGATAGCCTTGATTCAGCCGTTCGATGGCGGCGAGGTCGCTTTCAATGCGAGGCCCCGCGGACGGGTTCGGCATCGCGTGGGGAACGGCCCCAGCAACGGGAATAGCCGAGGGCATCGGCGGCGGAGCGGACGCGACGGGGACAGGGGCATCGGGCTTTTTCGCTTCGCCGACGATCCATGCTCCGCAAGCGCAGAGCCTTTTGCCGCCGACGGGGACTTGCATGATGGCGCCGCACTTGGGGCAGGCGGCCGAAACGGTTTCAGGCTTCATGAAGCAGACTCGACGATGGAGGGGGTCCTTCAACTCGAAGTTCATGCTAGCCGACGACCGGCGCGAGGTCACGGGAGATTTGCGGGAAACGCGCTTAGCCGCGACGCGGAGCGCGGGCAGGGCACCCAGCGACCGCATGGCAAGCAGTCCGCGCTCCGCTGCGCGTCGCGGCTAACCGTTCGGCCGGAATGCGGCGATCGAATTAGCTATGCACGCGCGGCACGTCGTCCCCCTCGGCGATGATCTCGGCTTCGCGGGCCGCGAGTTCTTCCAGTCGCTGACGAACCTTGGGCTCCGGCCAAAAGTCGGCGGCGAGGCGGACGTAGGTGCTGTGGTGGCGGGCTTCCGACTCGAAGAGGCTGCCGTAGAAATCGGCCAACTCGCGATCCGGTAGATGATCCCGCAGCAACGCGAAACGCTCGCAGGATCGCGCCTCGATCAGCCCGGCCACCAATAAACGATCGACGGCTCGCTGCGGTTCCAGTTTGCAGATCAACGTGCTGAGCTTGGCGCCGTAGACGCTGGGTCTTATTCGGCGGAAGCGGATGCTTCGCAATTCGAGCAAACCGACCACCATGTGGAAATGGGACAACTCTTCCTGCACGATGTCCGTCATCGCTCGGCAAAGGTCCGTATGTTCGACGTACGCGAAAAGCAGGTTCATCGCGGCGCCTGCCGCTTTCTTCTCGCAGTGGGCGTGGTCCAGCAGCAACTCGTCGATGTTGCCGAGCACCTGTTCGAGCCAGCGCGAGGAGGAGGCGGATTGCAGATGGAGCATGTGCGGAATGCCGGCGACGAAAAGCGATATTGTAGGGGCAGCGGGAAACGCGGTCCCCGCGGTCACATCGTGAGGTTGTTCATGGCGGTGCAGACCGATTTCCTGATCGTCGGCGGCGGCGTCATGGGCGTCAGCATGGCGTGGCATCTCGCCCAACGCAAAGTGGGCCGGGTGATGGTACTTGAAAAATCCTATCTAGGCGCCGGCTCGTCGGGCAAGTCAGGGGCGATCATTCGCCAGCATTATTCCAATCGACTCACGGCATCGATGGCTCGCCAAAGCTTGCAGGTCTATGAGAAGTTCGACGAAGTCGTCGGCGGGCCTTCGGTGTTTACACGCACGGGTTTGGTCGTCGTCGTCCCCGATAAGGATCGCGGCAATCTCGAAACGAATCTGACGATGCAGCAGGAATTGGGCATCGATGTTCGCCTGGTGTCCGCTCAGATTCTGGCCGACATCGATGCGAACGCCCGCCTCGGCGACGACGAGGTGGCCGCGTTCGAAGCGGAGGCGGGGTACGTGGAAGCGGTGCAGGTGGTCGCTTCGTACGCGGAGGCCGCCCGTCGCGAAGGGGCGGATATTCGCCTCGGCGTCGAAGTGCGGAGCATCGTCACGCAGGGGAACAAGATCGTCGGCGTCGAGACCAACGAAGGCCGCTATTCCGCGGGCTGCGTCATCCTCGCGACGGGCCCGTGGGCGGCTCAACTCGGCAAGGAAGTGGGCGTCAATCTGCCGGTGCAAGCATGCCGCACGCAGGTCGCCCTGATGCGTCGGCCAAGCGAGGTATCGAAACGCGGAGCCGTGTATGCCGACTTCGTGCAGGGGGTCTACTTCAAGCCGACGCATGGGCACATGATTCATGCGGGGAGCGTGATGGGGGAGGAAACGAAAAACCCCGTCGATCCCGATAACTACGACGAATCCGCCGACGGCGCCTGGCTCCCCGGCATGCGGCAACGCCTCTGCCGTCGCTATCCCGCCCTGCACCGCAGCTACGGCCGCGGCGGCTACGGCGCCCTCTACGCGATCACGCCCGATTGGCACCCCATCCTCGACAAGCTCCCTGGCATCGAAGGCGGCTACTCCGCCGTCGGCTTCAGCGGCCACGGCTTCAAGATGGCCCCCATCGTCGGGCAATTGATGAGCGAAATGATCGTGGACGGCGCTGCCAAAACGCTGGATGTGTCGCCGTTGCGATTCGAGCGATTCGAGAAGAACGATGTGGTGAAGGCGCCCTACGGGTATGGTGTGATGGGGTAGAAGCTGTTTCGAAACGTCGGATCAGGTTTTCCGCTTGCGGCTTCGCGAGCCCAGAGCTTCTTCGAACGCTATTATAGATAATCGGGTAGGAGGGGGAATTACTTCCCCCGTCCTCCCACACCACCGGACGTACTCATCGTATCCGGCGGTTTCT
>JAIEPT010000260.1 GCA_019748295.1 Gemmataceae bacterium
GTCCTCCATGCAGCCGTGCCGAAGTGCAGCTGCACGGATATTATACGCTCAAGACGGTTATTCGGATAGGCTCTAAGACGAATTTGCGACCAGATTCGTTCGCGGAATCCGCCCTTCGCTGCAACAATAAGCATGTGCGTCGGCCGTTTGATGCTCCGCACGACACAGTCAAAGGGGCCGAAAGTGCATATTCCGCCGAAACCGCACACCCAGACTTGCGATGGGTGCGTGCGAACTGAACGCAAAACGAGCCGCAAGGAACTGCCGACCGGCTGGATCGCGCAAGCAGTCGCGCTGGCCGACGGCCGAATGTGGACCGCGTCGTTCTGTCCGGAATGCCAGAAGGATTTGGAGAAGTCGCTGAACCGGGCACGAGCCAGCGTGGACGAGTAGCCCCTTTCCTAGAACCTATTTCGAAACCCGGCGGAGATTTGGGAGGGCTAGGCGGGCGAGGCTCCTGCCGAGCCGAGTGACCAGGTTCGCTGTCTCAAACGCCGATTTTTCCGTGTGTTTCGGCAATACCGGCTCGGCAGGAGCCTCGCCCTCCCACTCCTCCGCCTGGTGTTGAAATAAGCTATAGGCTTCGCCGCGATCAGCGTGTTCCGTATTTCTCTCGAAGGCGCTGCGCCGCGCGAGCGATGGCGGCCGATTTCGCCTCCGCGACCGCCGCCGAGGCGACCGGGTTGTCCGCGAAGGTGGCGAAGCCGCAGTCCGGATTGAGGAAGACACGATCCGGCCCAAACGCGGCCACGGCATGCTCCGCCGCGGCAATGATGCTTTCTTCCGCTTCGGCTGCATCCGATTTCGGATTCGACACGCCGACGCCGATGCGAATATCAGACGGAATGTCTCGCAACACATCCATTTCGCCCGCTCGAGGCGTGCACAACTCGAGAAACAGAGTCCCGACCGGAGCCGCCTTCAGCAAACTCAACAGCGGACGATAATCCCCCTGAAGGGCAACGCTCTCGTCGCGCGACCAGTTGCCGCGGCACACATGCATGGCCAGGCGATGGCGAGGGAATCCTTCGCAAACCTGTCGCATGAGGTCGGCGGCGAAGGCGAGTTCCCTTTCCGTGTCCAGCTTTTCGCCCAGCGCCCCACACATGAAGCTTCGCTTGCGGGCAGATCGGGCATACACGACTTCAGTAAGAATCGGCTCATCCAACTGGATCAGAGCGACCCCTTCGGCAAGCAGTTCCGCAATCTCTTCCCGGAGAATGTAAATGAGGTCGGCAGCCAGATCCTCGCGTTGATGGTAAACCCGTTCGGAGACGCATTCGAGCCACATCGTCCGCGTCAGCAGGTAGGGGCCCGGCAACGCGATCTTGGTCGGCATTCGAGAAATGCCGCGAAGGAAGCGGGCTTCATGAACCGCGAGCGGTCGGGTTCGCTTGAGCCTTCCGAACACGGCCGGGTGGCGAACCGAATCGGCGGGCACATCGAGCGAACGCAGTTCCTCCGCGAAATGCTGCGGGTCATCGACATAGGGGAGCAGATCGGTCAGCGGCACGAGTTGGCAGTTGTCGAGCCGGCTGCCGACAAAGCCGGCGTAAGTATCGCGCCGTTGCTCGCCGTCGGTGACGACGTCGACGCCCGCTCGTTCCTGAGCGGCCGCGGCAAGACGAACCGCATCGTCGGCCGTGTGCTGAAAAGCGTCCTCGGATAGCCGGCCTTCGAGATACTCATGAACCGCCTGGAGCATCCAGCGAGGCCGAGGCCAACTGCCGACGCCCATCACCGCAAAGCGCGGCAACGGCTGAAGCATCGCCGGGGCAGGGGAGGGCGCCTCCGTGCGAATCGCCGAATGCGGCGGGGCTTGGGCGGCCTGTGCGGTCTGAACTTGCGCACCACCGAATTTGCCCTTGCTGACGAGAAAGCTGCGTTCGTTTCCGTGCTTCACGAACGAGACCAGTTCGTTTCCCGTCAGCCGAGCCCAGGCGGGCAGATCCTCGTCGACGGAGGATTCGCGCGAGCGGATTTCGAGCAACTGGCCCGGTTCCAAAGGGTCGAGATGCTTGCGGATCAGCAGCAGGAGCCCATTGCCGCAATCGAGATCGCCGCCCTCGAAACTGGCATGGCTGGCGTGGGGATGCGATTCTCGCGGCTGCATGACGGGTCTCAGAAAAACGGATCGCGTGCGATCGATGGGGGAGACACCGCGCTCGCGGCGTAGGTCGCTTGTTTTTCGATCGTTCGCCCGTTGCGGTCGCGCAGCGAGAGAACAGCCCAGAACACCGCGTCCTGACCTTCCACCCGCTCCGCCTTGGTGATTTTGTAGTCCAGCAAACGAAGGCCGTTTCGCCAATCGTCGTCGACGGTGACGATGACCGGAGAGTCCTTCGCGGACCACTTCTTGTACGATTCGCCGTTCTTCCACGCATCGAGCGCAGACCGAAGCACGGCTTCCGCTTTGGACCGCTCATCTTCGGAAAGCGGACGAGGGCCGCGATTACCGCAACCCGAGACAAGAACGCAGATCAGAGGAACAAGTAGAAATCGCATGGGGATGACCAACGCTCAATACGAGATGCTGGGGACGCCTTCGGAGAGAAATTCGACTAGCTTGGCGCCGCCGACCACGATGGCTCCGGGAATCAAATTGTGTTCGTCGAGCTTTCGCTTCTTGAAGCATGGGGAGCAGACGAAAATCTTCCCGCCCGCACTGGCGAAGTTGGCGATCAGATCCCGCAGGGGGGCGAACCCCTCTTCGTGGACGTCGTCGGCATAGCCCTTTTGCGAAAGGCGGACCGCCTCGATACTGAGAAAAACGAGCGTTTCCTTGTCGGAGGCCGCCGCGGCATTCGCCACGACGAACGCGACCGTCGCCTTGTCCGCGTTGTCCTTGGCACAGGTCAGGCTCACGCAAAACTTTCCAGCCATGATCAGTCTCCTTTGCGTCGGATATCGAATTCGGGAGCAGCCGCGCGGAGCAGGGAATGGCCGGTCAGGCCGCACCATGCCGGCAAATCGACCGAAGCCGCGGGGTCGCGGGCAACCACTCGCAATACGCTCGACTTCGGGGCGGCCAAGAGTTTGCTTCGCAGGGCCATCACCAGATCTCCGCAGCTCATGTCCCCTGCATCCCAGTAGAGATCGAAATTGGCCTCAAGGCCTGCCGGCGCGCTCATCTCAGCGGGCGAGTTCGGTGCTGCAGAATCCGAATCCCACAAACATCGAGGAAGCGCATCCGCAGGGAAGGATTCGCGCTCATTCGCGGTTCGCCAGGCCCGCGCGAAGCACTCTCGCCGCGAAATATGCGACCACGCTCGGTCGCGCAGTTCTTCGGCCGGTTGCTCCAAAGCGAGTGCGAAGCATCGAACGCAGTGAGGCGAGTCCCTCGAACCCATCACGACGCTGATCACGGCCTGATGACCGCAGAGCGGATTGCCGCACTGGACGCATCGGCTATCCGCAAGGCGGGCAACGTCGCGAAGCAACGAATCGTCGTCGCGTTGGGAGTCGGGTTCGGAAACAGTGCCGTTCATGGTTGTTGATCTTTGGCTGCCGCGGTCCGTGCTTCCTGGATCTCCACAACCGTCTCGTGAGGAATGCAAACCACGCCCTCGCATGGAGAGACGAACTGAGTCCGAATACGCGCCGACGTCGCGTCTTTCGGCGTTTGCGTCTCGACCGAGACGAAGTACGGTCTGCTTCAGCAGAACCTCTCGATGTTCACCGGTGCAACGGCGTCGCGAATCCATTCGGTCCCGCGGAAGAACCGTATGTCGATTTTGGGGAGCGAAACATGAGGCAGATCTGCGGACAGCAGAAGACCTTTCGAGTTCCCGTGCTCGTCTTCGGCGACGAAGCAGAAGCCGCCATCCACGCGTTCGCCCGCAACCCACGGCTTCGCCGACCAGAACGAAGGCGAGACGCGATCTCCCTGCGAAAGCGAGGCAGGCTTTGGATCGGCAGCAGGCGCGGCGCACCCCATGGCCGCGACTGCGAACAGGCCGCGAACAACGAGACGGAGACTGTTTTCTTTTGGAAAAAACATTGGTGCATTCCGCAGAAAGAAACTCGCCGACCCAAGAGGGGCGGCGGTTCCTTAGATCATCGATCATTCCAGCGGATTCGTTTCGCCGGGAAACTGGCTGCCTGTCGCGCTTTCGGCCGCGCACCAGGTCGGCTCCGAAACGGAGGATGCCACCGTGCGAACGCTTCCGTCCGCGAGGCACACGTTGATGCCGCCGGAAGTGAAGCTTTGGCTCTTCAGCGGATGAGCGGCGTCGGGGCGGGGCATCCATTCGGGCAACCGCATGCATCGGCAGTTCCACGGAATGGGAGAATCCCAATTGCCCGAGGGCGTGGCGCCCGCGGAATTGACGAAACCAGTTCGGGCCCAGTAGCCGTTCACGTAAAGGGAGTCGCCCGGCAGTGCAACGGTGTAATCCGTGGTGACGGGGTCGGTTCCGTAGGCCCAGAGGGTGGCGCCGAATTTGGGTTTCCCGCTTGGCCGACTCGACACCGCATACTTTTCGCCGAACATGATGGTGTTCGAGGTTCCGTCTGTGATGGAAGTGATCTTCGCGCCTTTGTCGCCGAACAGCTGCCAGTTGGCCCCGAAGCTGGAGAGCCCCCATGTCGTGTTGGCGCTATTGGCCCAGGTCGGATAGGGATTGAGGTAGGGGCCGGATGCAACCGTCGAGGCGCCGTCGTTCCACGAAGGAGCCTGCGTCGAAAGCGCGTATTTGCCGTCGCCGTAGGTGAAGTCGTTGGGAGCCCGCAGAACGCTTAAGACCGTGCTTCGCGCAGCATCGGGGCCTTGGTTGTAGAGCGGGGTTTGTTCGAGATAGGGAAGGATGTGGTAGAACACCGATCCCTTCTTTCCGCTGAAATCGCCGAACATCATCGGCGTCTTCTTGTGCACGTCATGCGCGTTGTGAGTCGCAAGGCCAAGTTGCTTGAGGTGGTTTCGAGCCTCCGATTGGGCGGCGGCTTCGCGGACTTTCTGCACCGCGGGAACCAGGAGGCTGATCAAGACCGCGATGATCGCGATCACGACGAGCAGTTCGATCAACGTAAATGCGGGTCGAGGCGAACGGGAGCGCATCATGGCAATTCCTTGGAAACAAGGCAGGTGGGGAACGGAGCGTTTCCGCTTTGGGGAAACGAATGCAATGGGCAAGGACGATTCACGCGGCAAAACGCCGTTCGACGATCAAGCCAACCGCAAGGGGGGTTACAGACAGCGAGGCAACGGAGAGAGCACGCCGTTGCTAGAGAGGTGAAGTCACGTGAAGCCGCGCAGCATGACGTCCGGCGCAACGAAACATCCGCGGCGATTGCCGAGGTTCGAAAAGCCGGAACTTGGGGAAAAAGAATTCATGGCTGCACGCGACATCGTAGACGAGCGCGGCGTAAAAGTCCAGAATGTGGATTTCTTTTCCGAGGGCAGGCATGATCGAATCTCGCACGCTTCTTCAGCTTTGCCAATCGCACTTTGGAAATGGCGAATCCGCCGCGCTCGCCGATCTGCCGCGAGAGAAGGGCGGGCGAGGCGAAGGCTTCGGGCCCCATGAGCTGCTCGAAGCGGCTCTGGCCACATGCATCACGATGACGGTCCAACTGCATGCGCAGAAGCAAGGCTGGCCCTTGCGCGAAGCACGCTGCATCGTGCGAATCGATCGTGCGGACCCCATGGAGGCGAAACTGGAGTATCGTCTGGAAATCGACGGGCCGCTGACGCCCGATCAACTCGCCGAACTGCGTCGCGTGGCGGGCCAGTGCCCGGTCAGTCGGACGTTGACGCATCCGATTCGAATCGACGCGGCAGCGACGTCGTAACCTTGCGGTTGTTCGCTGTGAACGGCGAAGAGGTCACAAGAACGCCTCCGTTTCCGAGCGGCGTCCCACGAGGAAACAATCGGAGACCAGTTGCAGCGGCGCGGCATCGACATGGGATTGCCCGGATTTCAAAAGCGAAGCGAAATGCTCATAAATGCCTTCGTACTCCGCCGCCGGCGCCGCGATGGCGAGGTCGCCGTTCACGTAAAGCTCGGCTCCGCCTTTTCTGAGTTCCAGATCGAGGCCTTCGGCCGTTGCGACGGAGATGTTCCAACTTTGCTCGCCCGTCTGCCTCCAATCCAATTCGGCCGCTAAATCCGCCTTTCCAGGCCAGGACGGCTTGAAGCGGATCGTGGCAGCGATCGGCGTCGCCTTGTTGCTGGGCGTTTCGAGACTGCACGCTTCGACGAAAATCGGCTGCGGCATGATCTTCGTGACAATCGAAAAAGCGTTGATGCCGGGATCGAAGACGCCGAACCCGCCGGGTTGCCAGATCCATTCCTGACCCGGATGCCAATGGCGCACATCCTCTTTCCAATTCACGAACAGCTTGGAAACCGCTTTGCCCGCGAGAAGCCGTTTCGCCTCATCGACGGCGGCGTTGTATTGCGAATGCCAGGTTGAGAAAAGAACCCGGCCACGCTCGGCAGCAAGTCGGCGCAGCGCTTCGACTTCGCCCATCGTGGGCGTCGGCGGCTTTTCCATCAACACATGAAGCCCGGCATCGAGGGCATCACGCGCGATGTCGAAGCGCGGTTCCGGAGGCATGCAAAGCGATACCGCATCCAGTTTGATCCCGCTGGCAAACAACTCCGCCGGCGTCTTGAATACCGGCAAATCCTTGTGCTTTTGCCGCGACGAAACGACTGCGGCAATACGGAAATCGGGATTCGCCTCGACGACTGGAAGATGCTGGTCCTGAGCGATCTTGCCCAGGCCGATGATGCCAAGCTGAAACGGCATGAATTGCTCCTTCGCATCCGCTATTGAACGTCAGGCAGCGAAAACGTGAGTGCTGGCTCCCCTCTCTCTCCCGGCAGGATATTGCATCTTCAACCGAAAGCGTGAAGAGTCATTGAGTTTCATGGTATGGCGTGTGCCATGCTTCGCCGGGTTCCTGGCCGGGCTCCCCAATGCTTCCGCTTCCACCGGCGAAGCATGCGAAGCTTCCGAGGAGCTTCGCACGAAGTAAGCGGTTTCGCATGGCGTCACGCCCAACCGCTTAGGCGAGCGGCAGGAGATAGTCTACCTCCCTCTCCCTTCGGGAGAGGGAGCCGTTTCTCGCGCAGCGCCACGTCGCACGCCCTCACCGCCGGCCCCTCTCCGGGAGGCAGGATATTGCATCTTCGACATAAGTCGCTTGGATCTGTGGAAGCAGCCGCGGCGTGCCATGCTTGGGCAGGTTCCTGGCCGGGGCCAGCGAACTGCCCGCTTTCACCGTCCAAGCATGCCCCCTGACCGAACGCTCGGGAGCTTCGCAGGCGTAAGACGAAGGAGCCGCGCACGAAGGAAGCGGGTTCGCACGGCGTCACGCCGAACCGCTTACTGCGTGCGCGGCTCCTCGGAAGCTTCACATGCTTCGCCGGTGGAAGCGGAAGCATTGAACAGCCCGGCCAGGAACCCGGCGAAGCATGGCACACGCCACATCATGAAACCCAATCAATGACTCTTCAACGCTTTCGGTCGAAGATGCAATTTCTTGCCGGAGGGAGAGGGGAGCAAGACCGGCCTTTGTTTTGCTGCCTGACGATCAATGTATCATGACGCTTGACGACGCACGAAATCCGGCAACTTGTTCCGAGCGCCGCGATTCGCATGCCGCTTGAAGCGGGGTGGGCCCTCATGGACCCAAAGCCGCGCCCCCAGCAGGAAGCCTATCTCGAAGTCTTGCGCCGCATGACGCCCGAGCAACGGCTGCGCAAGGCGTTCGAGCTGTCGGACTATACGAAAGCCCTATTCAAAGCCGGGCTTCGCAATCGCTTTCCGGAACTGAGCGAAGAGGAACTTCACCGCGTCTTCCTGGAGCGCCTCGCGGAATGTCACAACAAGAACTATTAGAGCAGCTTACAGATTGGCGTCGCGACGATCGTCGCGTTCTGTAGGGGACGCCCTCCTTGGCGTTCCGCCGAACCGGACGATCTCGGCCCCAGCAATCCATCTGCAAAAACCGGCTGAGCGGTAATGCGTGGCGTCAGAGAAAAGCTGAAGATTTCCCGGATTGTTGGATGCTGGGAGCCGACATCGTCCAGTTCGGCGGAACGCCACGGAGGGCGTTCCCTACAGAACGCGACGTTCGTCGCGACATCGATCTGCAAGCTGCTCTTGAGCGTATGATTCCCGTCCTCGATGCGCTCGGTTTGACGGCTACCGGTCGCGGGTCAGCACATAGCGGAACAGCTCGATGAGCGGTTCGCCCCGTTCGCCCAGCGGCCTTAAATCAGCGAACGTTTCGTCCGCGAGCGATTGGGCACGGCGACGGCTTTCCGCCAGGCCGAGGAAGCCGGGGTAGGTGAGCTTGCCGTGGGCGGCGTCTTTGCCGACTCGTTTGCCGGTTTGCTCGGCGGAGCCTTCGACATCCAGCAAGTCGTCGGTGATCTGGAAGACCAGGCCGAAGTTTCGCGCGTAGCGATCGAACGAGCGACGAAGCTGCGGATCGACTCCTTCAGAGCGTTCGCAGTGGGCGGCGATCAGACCCAATTGCAGGCAAGATCCGAAAAGCGCGCCGGTTTTCAGGAGGTGGATATTCTCGAGCGCTTCCAGCGAATGGGGCTGCTCGGTGCGCGGAAATAGCGGATCCTTGGCCGAACCGTCGCCTCGTTCCCAACCCAGGTCTTCCGCCTGTCCGCCGACCATGCCGGCGATGCCCGCGGCTTTCGACAGCTCCAAACACGACGCGGCGGCGGAGCGCGGCGGCAGATCCTGGGCGAGCGTCTGGAATGCAAGCGTCAGCAAACCGTCGCCGGCAAGAATCGCGAGGGCTTCGCCGAACTTCTTGTGACACGTCGGCAGACCGCGCCGCAGGTCGTCGTCATCCATCGCGGGCAGGTCGTCGTGGATCAGCGAGTAGCAGTGAATCATCTCCACCGCACAGGCGCCCGCGATCGCTGCGTCTTCCGGTCCGCCCGCGGCATGGCAAGCCATGAACGCGAGGACGGGCCGAAGCCGTTTGCCCGGAGCCAAGAGGCTGTAGCGAATCGCATCGCGGAGGGGCGGAGGGCAGGGGACTTCGCGCTCCACCAACTGCACGAGCCGTTCATCCACGCGGCGTTGCCGCTCGGTCATGTACGCTTTGAGATCGACAGGCAAGGGGATGCGCTCCGGGCGAGATCGTGCGGGATGCGACCTTTCCTGGAGGTTATAGAGACGGAGAGAAATGCGACGACGCTCGGCGATTTTCGCGCTGTCGTCCATTTGCGTCTTCGGCGAAAGGCGAGCCAGAAGGCCTAGGCTGTGACGCGTGCCATGCTTCGTCGGATCCCTGGCCGGGCTCTTCAATGCTTCCGCTTCCACCGACGAAGCATGTGAGGCTTCCGAACGTTCGGCTTCCAAGCGTTTGGTTCAAGACTGCGGTCGGGGGCATGCTTGGGCGGTGAAAGCAGGCTGTTCTCTGGCCCCTGCCAGGGACCCGCCCAAGCATGGCACGCAACGCCTGCTTCCACGTTTCAAAAGCCTGAGTCGAAGTTGCAAGATCCTGCCGAAGGGCAGGCGCCGTTCGCTTTAGCGGCCGATCATGAGGTAAGCCCGCAGTTCGCGGACGATGCGTTTCGCGAAGCCTTCACGCACTTCCGCGGCTTGACGCGACTCCATCGGATCTCGTTCCAGAGCGGCGGCGATCTCGACCATCGAGCGGGTGCCGACGGTCTTCTTTTCCATGTGCAGTTCGAGCGTCAAATACTTCGGAGCCGGCAGCGATCGCCGAAACAGGCCGAAGAGCGTGAAACCTTTTTTCTCGGTCGGCTCCATCGAACGCGGATCGACGACTTTCATCCGAACCACGCCGGGTTCGCTGTCCACAATCGTGCCTTGCACGCTCTCGGCGAACGCCCGCAGTTTCATGATCGCGATCGCTTCCGGCATCCATGCTTCCATGCGGTCGAGCACCAGTCGCGGATCGACTTGATCGAGCGACGACTGCATGACGGGAATTTCTTCCTGAAACGCCGTCTCGGGAACGATCTTTTCGCGGGAAACATCCTGAAATCGCAAAGCGAGTTCGCGGGCCGATCCGACGCGTTCGGCCGGGATCTTCGCCAGCAGATGGCGTATCAGCGATTCGATCGCGGGAGGAACGTTGTGAACGCCCAGTTGGCTGAACGAAGGGGGCGTCACACGAACATGAGCCGCAAGGATGTCGTTCGTTTCGGTGTATTTTTGGAACGGCAACACGCCGGCGAAAAGCTTGTAAAGCATGATGCCGACGCTGTAGAGGTCGGCCCGGAGATCGACTTGCTCGCCGCGGATCTGTTCGGGGCAGATGTAGTCGGGCGTGCCGCCGCCGATGCCTGCCGATTGGCCGTTGAACTTTTCGACGGGGATGAAGTAGGCGTTCGAGAAACGGGCGAGGCCGAAATCCATGACCTTGATGGTTTCGTTCGGCGTATCGACGTTCATGACCATGACGTTGGCGGGCGTCAGGTCGCGGTGCAGAATGTTGGCGGCGTGGGCGACGTGAAGCACCTGACAGAGTTGACCCAGCCATTTGCCGATACGCTGGGCATCGAATCGACCGTCCCGTTCGAGGAGTTGATCGAGCGTGACGCCGGGGACATATTCCATGATCAGGCATGGCCGACCCGGGCCTTCGATGGCGCCATCCAGAAGGCTGACGGCGTAGGGATGGCGGAACTGCATCATGACTTGCAGTTCGCGGTGAAAGCTCTGGCGGACGGCGGGCACCTGGGCGAGGTGCTCGTGCATGACCTTGATGACGACCGGTTCGCCGCTCGCGATGCGGTTTCCCAGGAAGACCTGGCCCATGCCGCCTTCGCCGAGGATGCGTTGCGCTCGGTATTTGCCGAGAAACGTCTCAGCCATCGGATTCGCGGCAGGAGTGGGGGCGACGGCGGCCTTCATGGTGGGCGAACCATCCAGGTGCAGCGTGGCGGTGGGTAGGGGCAGAAGATCGCTGCCGATGCCGGACAGATTCCGGCTCCCACCACGCAGGTTCGCGCAACTCTAGGTCACGGCATCGGCAAATGCAAAATTGCAACGAACGCGTTAGCGGGTATGGCTCCCCTCTCCCTCCGGGAGAGGGACTGGGGGTGAGGGCAGAACCTTAAACCCACGGGATGCGGTATTTGCTCGCCTTTCGCGAGCAAATTGCACCCTCACTCCCAACCCCTCTCCCGACTCTCCCGACTCTCCCGACTCTCCCGACTCTCCCGACTCTCCCGACTCTCCCGGCGGGAGAGGGGAGCAATACCGGCAATGCAATCGGGTAGGAGGGGGAAGTACTTCCCCCGTCCTCCCACACCACCGGACGTACTCATCGTATCCGGCGGTTTCT
>JAIEPT010000323.1 GCA_019748295.1 Gemmataceae bacterium
GAAACCGCCGGATACGATGAGTACGTCCGGTGGTGTGGGAGGACGGGGGAAGTAATTCCCCCTCCTACCCGATTCCATCAAGTGGAGGCGCCGGGAATTGAACCCCGAGGCGCTAATGACTTAAGCCGGAAGCATCGATCAGCATGCGATTTATGTCGATCGTGCTGCGCTGCAAATGCGCTGCATTTCGGTGTCGTGCCCGGTCGTCAGCCGTCATCCGCTGACGCTATTCTAGCGACTCTTACGGGCTCGGACCTCATCGAAATCGCGCGCTCCTGGAGTCAGCTCGCCGTGCAAACGCGCGAGGCCGTTCTGCACTTGATACGAGCCGCGTGCAGAAACCACCTGTCCGACCGATGAATTCTTCAAAGCGAGCAAGGTAAAGTAGGGAGGGAAAAGAGAGCGAGCTATGGCCGCCGAAAGACATCCACCGAATGAGGAACCCATGGAAGCGCCTTCGCTTGCCCGGAAAGAGTCAGCCGACCTTCGAGCCGAACTTGCGGTCACGAGAGAGCAATTCAGCCGGCTTGCTGCAACTTCTGAAGAGGATGTCGCGGCATGGGAAGAGGGAAGGCCGTTGAGCCCCTCCGCGGCTGCAAGGCTTGAGCGCTCCGCGAAGCTCTTGCGGTCGCTTTCAAAGGTCATGAAGCTCGACTGCCTTCGCGACTGGCTGGAATGTCCGAACCCGGCTTTCGGCGGCCGAGCCGCGCTTGCGGTTGCGGAGCAGGGCGACATCCAGCTCCTCGAACGCATGGTCCACGAAGTCGAAGGCGGCTCTCTTACGTAAGGCGAGGCAGACCTACGCACGGCCGTTCACCGAACAAAGCGTCTCTCGGAAGGCGAAAGCTGTGGAACAATCTGCAACCGGCGATCGGCTGTTTCGCACGGTGCTTCACGCCCTGCGTCACGATCCTTGGAAGTATGGACTTGAGCTGGATGCCGACGGCTTTGCCCGCCTGGATGATGTCGCGACCGGGCTTCGCTTCGACCGATACGAGTGGGCGCTTCTGAAGCGAACGGACGTGGAAGCCGTCGTTCGGCAGTTCGGCGTGGAGCGCCTGGAAGTCCGCGGCGGCCTTGTCGGGGCCAGCTACGGACACAGCTTCTCGCACGGCATTCTGCCGCCGCTCGCCGCGCCTCCCGACGTTCTGTTTCACGGAACGACCGCCGAGGCGGTAGAGGAAATTCGTCGCGACGGGCTGAAGCCGATGGGCCGTCGCTTCGTGCATCTCACCGCTGATCGCGAGTACGCCGCCCGAGTCGCCGCGGCCAAAGGGGGGCGGACGGTCCTCCTCGTCCAGGCCAAGGAAGCCTCGCGGTCGATCGGCTTCCGCCGGGCGAACGCCCACGTCTGGTTGACGGACGAAGTGCCGCCCGCCTTCCTCGATACCGCTTCCGCGGCGGCTTCCTCCGACGCCGGGGATTCGGCGATTTTTAGTTCATAAAAAGCTCTTTTACCGCAAGGACTTGCGGCGGCGGCGGCCCTTTATGCACCGCGTTTATGAACGGATCACGGCTGATTCGGGTTCATTTCACCCATAAGTACACCGTGCCCCGTTTCACCCCTTCCTTACCGATCCGTCCCTCCGAAGCTAATTTCCGGAGGACTTTCCGCAGCTTGAGCAGGGAGATTTCTGAGCCGATCCGCCGCTGAATCTCGCGCACGGTCGACTTCCTGTAGATCTCCAAGTCTTGAAGAACCAGGGCTTCGAGCCGGTGATCCTCGATGCCTTTCAAGGTCGTCGCCCCTTCGAATTCCAGGCGGCGCAGCACCTCGGGATCGACGAAATATTCGGTAGCCTTCGTTTGCCCTCGGGTGTCGATGAGCCCCCAGTCCCTCAGGCGGCCGAGCCAAGGGCGCAATTCGTCGGCGTTCCGAAGTTCCAAATGGCTCGCCAACTCGACCGCCCTGAGCGACTCGTTCTGCGCGATCAAGCCGAGCGCGATCAGCTCCTTTTGAGTCGGATAAAACGTTTTGTGGACCTTTTCGATGAAGTCCAGCACCTCTTTCCGAACGATGTGCTTGCGGACCGTGACCACGACCCGGTCGTTTCCCTCGGTCACCGAAGGCGGCTTCTTTCCGCTCGCCAGCAAGACCTCGTACATGCGGTCGTAGCCGCTGCCCTCGCGTTCCATCAATTTCAGATCGTAGAAGACCTTCGCCAAATGCGGATTCCGCTGGCTCGACGCATGCAGAATGTTGCGGGGCGTCACGCCGATGGGAAGCAGCCCCGGGTTGTGGATTTCGAGGCGATCCGGAAACAGGTTGATGAAAACGTCGCCGCGCTGGGAATACGGGCGATGCACCAGCGCGTTCGCCAACAATTCACGCACCACGACTTCGTCGTAGTGCGGCACATTTCGCCGGAACAGCCCCGCGGGAAATTCGTCGCTGTTCTTCCAGTCGGGCACCTCGTCCCAAACGGCTTGGATCAATTCGCGCGGGTTGCGATCGTAATCGTCCCAGTCCCACTTGCGGACCTTGCGGCCGTTGTCGTCGAACTTGATGCACTGGACGACGGGAGCATGCAGCAACGCCGCCCGGTCCTCTCGGTGGCCGATCCAAAGGACGCCCAGATTCGTCAGGCATCCGTCCCTGACGAACAGGTAATGACTGAGCACCTCCTCATCCGTCTTGTCCTTGACGAAGGCGGTGACTCGATCCGAGGCCCGAACTTGGCCCAGGAAGTCCGCCAACTTCTTCGCGTCGTACCGCGTCGCCGGAACTCGGCGCACGACGCCCAGTTCCCAGACGAGCGAGTTGCGATCGGCCATCAGGCGGCCCAAGTCGTCGGGCAAAAGTCGGCGGGTCTCGTCCGACACCCGCAGGAAGTATCGTCCGTCCGAAGTCGCCGCGATGCTTTGCTGATTCCCGAGGACGCGGAGCTCGACGTACTCCCCCCCGTTCTCCGCCCGAACGAGCTGCGGATTCACCGCCACGTTGACCGTCACCTGAGGAATCCGCTTGCGGAATTTCTCGATGAGCCTGGAGTCGATCCGCTGGTCGGCGGGCGGTTCCGCCTTGCCGTCTTCGACGCCGATCCAAATGCTGCCGCCGGCGGCGTTCGCAAATCCCACGCAGTCGCAGGCGAGCCCGTCGAGATCCTCGTGCTTGTCGAGCGCGTAACGGATGGACTTCTGGTCGAATTCTTGCCCCTCGCGCCTCATGCCTCCTCCTTCCACCGGTTCTCGCCGCGTTCTTGCACTTCTATCCTACTTCCGCCGTTCGAGCCCACCGCAGCGCAGACGACGGTTCGGGCGAAGTCGAGCCAGGGCCGAATGCCCCCGTTCGATCCCTTTGAGGAGAGCATCGGCACCGGGACGGGACTTGATGCCCTAGCCCCCGAGGCCCCCATCGGCGTTTTTCGGACGGTCAGATTGCCCGTTCATCCCGCCCTGCCGAGGCCCATGTTGAGGCCCATGTTGAGGCCCAAGTCGATTACGCGGAAACGGAGCGACCAACGCGCGTTCGGTTGACCGCTGCTCAGCGTGCGAAAGCAATCGCGGAACGGGGGCGGGACCAGAGGCCCCAGGTCCCGCCCCCGAAGACCCCCACCCCCTTCCCTCTCTTCTGTTCCGGGGGACGAGGCGATCGGCCAGGAGGCGTGCCGATGGCGAAGGGCGCCGAAAACCTACTGGAATGCCGCCGTCGGGCTCTTGGTTCGCTCCTTTTTTCACCACTTCGCTTCGTGCCGTGCTATAAGCCGGGAATGCTGAACGCCTACGTCGGAATCGCCACCACGAACGGGCTCGCCGCGCTCCGGGCCGAACGGGAAGACACGCTCGACTGGGCTCGCCGCCTTGTCGGCCCTCGCAGCCGATCGCTGGCGTTCTGGGCCGTCGTGCCGGAAGAAGACGCGGCACTGGCTTCGTCCCTCGTCAACTGCGGCCGACAGCGGGAAGCTCTCCGGATCTTGGCAGGTTCTGCCCGGGAAATGGGCTCCATTCTCCCTGGCGACCGTTCCGCTGCCGCTTAATCTTCCCTTCACTCCGCTCCGAAGAACTGCCCCCTTCCCTGCCGAAAGGGGAGGTGAGGGGAACCCGCAAAAAGTTGTGAAATGCGTTTCGGACCGTGCTATACGGTCGCCGTTTTGCCCGCTCTTTGCCAGCCTTGTGGAGAAGAAACGATACCCGGCTCTCGGCCGTTCCGGCCGCCGAGAGACCGGTGGTGCATCTCTCGGTTAGACACCAAGTTTTCTTCTTTGGAGGGACTGCACGTGCAAGTCCTCACCCGTGCCCGCAATGAGTTGTTCCGGCGGGGACCGGACGAGTCGTTCGACTCGCTCGCGTCCTTGGCCCGCTACTGTCAGCAGCAGAAGGAGAAATCGACCGACCGTTGGATTCCGCCGCGGAGCCTTGCGACGAAGGCCTCGACGGATCGCCTCGCGCTGAACCTCGGCGACGACGGCGCGTTTCTCATGAACGACTGGAGCTTCACGCAGCTCTGCCAGCTCGCGCGCGTCAACAAGGACACGGTGAACCGGCTCTCGCCGGACACCGCGTGGCGCGTTTTCCAGGAGACGCTGCCGGAAGGAAATAAGCCGCTTCAGGTGTTCACGCAGGAAGAGCGCGTGCGCTCCATCCACGGCGTGAGCTACACCCGGCTGTTCAACTCCGACCTGCTCGCGATGCTCCAAGAGTTCGCCACGGACTTCCAGCCGCCCCAGCGCGCCGCGTACGGCGGAAAGGACGGCTCCGGAGGAACCGGACTCTACGCCGGCGAACAAGACCTCTTCGCCTTCCTGATCGACCCGACCGGCTGGGCCGAGATCGACGGCGAAGCCTTCGCACCCGGATTCTTCATCTGGAACAGCGAAGTGGGGAAGCGTTCGCTCGGCATCGAGACGTTCTGGTTCCAGGCGGTTTGCCAGAACCACATCGTGTGGGACGCCGTCGAAGTCGTCGAGTTCACCCGCAAGCACACGGCGAAAGTGAACGACTCCCTTGCGGAGATGCGGCGGATCGTCGAGGAGCTCGTGAAGAAACGCGACGAGCGCAAGGACGGCTTCGCACGCGTCATTCGCAACGCCATGCAAACCCAGCTCGGCACCGACGCCGAGGAGGCGATGAAGGTCCTCACCCAGATGGGAATCACTCGGACCTTGGCCAAGAAGGCACTGGAGCTCGCGCGCGAGAAGGGGCGTTTCACCATCTTCGCGGTGGTCGATGCCCTGACCCGTCTGGCGGGAGAATCCCAGTTCGCCGGCGAACGTACTGACGCTGACCGCCAAGCCGCGGAGCTTCTCGAACTCGCGGCGTAATTCCTTTCATCCCATCCAAGGAGTCCCAATCATGGCAACGCAACAGCGCAGCCAGAAGACCGAACCGAAGACCAAGCCTGTTCACGAAATTCGCCTCGGCCGCGTGAAGGCCGCCATTTGGGCGAACGACACGGAACAAGGCACACGCCACAACGTTACAATCGCCCGCCTCTACAAGGAGGGCGATGACTGGAAGACTTCCCACAGCTTCGGCCGCGACGAATTGCCGCTCGTCCAGAAGGTCGCCGACCTGGCGCACAGCTGGATCTTCGAGCACGCTCGCGACGGAGCCGACGGACCATAGCGACCAGCGGAACGAAGAGGTTCAGGACCCGCAGCACCACCGGGCTCCTGCTCTTTCATGTGGAGGATAAGCGATGACGCCGTTTCACCTCGTCTTGCTGATAGTTGGGGCCGCCCTCTTTTGGTTGCACCCGGACGCGTCGCTGGCGCTGGCGACCGCTTACTTTGCGGGAATTCTTTGGCGCCTCACTTCGTAGTCGCGATGCGAAGTAGATGAGGAGACCGGTTGCGATTGACCTTTCGCAATCGTTTCATGCTATAGGCTGGCCCAAACCACTCCGCCTACGTCAGGAGGACTATGCCGGCACACCACGGGACGCTTCAGCACAAACTAGGAGCGCGCGTCGTCGCCGCACTCCTCCAAGGATTGCTCGTCATTGCCACGGTAGTTCTGGTCGCCCGATCGGCCGAGTCGCAAAGCCCGCCCGAAGTGGTCTATCGCTTGGGGTATTTGAACGGCGACTGTCTTGCGACCCCTTCCACCATGATGAATTCCCTGAGCGTTTCATCGAGCACGGTGAACGACGGCGGCCGACACTACACGCACTCCGGCTCCGCTAGCGGCGCTGGCGGAACGCTCACAATGAGCACCGATCTCCTCGTCGCAAGAAACAATGGCTCCGGCGGAGGCTCCTACTGCAACGGCATTCAGTTCGAAATCTTCACTCTTCACCCAGGCGATATGACGATAACTGGGAGCGGTTCTGCGAGTGGCTCATTTACTGGCGCTTCGGGCGGGAGCCAGGGGTACGGGCAGCATCCGATCAACGGCGGTTCGTACTCCTTGACCCAGGGTGGGAGTGCGACGAACAGCTCGGGCTCTGGATCCGTCTCTGTGACTGGTTCGTGCTCGGCTACCGGCGTCACTAACCTTCCGGGCTACACCGGGATCGCGTATTATCCCGTGTCAACGATCGGGACCTACCGGTACAAGGGGAGTGCAACTCTCGGGAGCAGCACCAGCGCAGCCTCGTCGGATCTGAGCGCTTCAGGCTCGGTGTCCGTGACGATGGCCACCGCAACCCCGGTGGCTGTTATCAGCCCCGATGAACCGGGAGCAACGACCGGTTACCCCGTTACCCTTTACAACAGCTCCTACGACCCCGACGGGCCAGGCGGGACACAGCCGACCTGCTCAGCTGTTTGGACCATTAGTGGCCCGTCAGGTACCGTCACGCCTTCTTCCGTAAACAATAGCGCAGTGACCTTCACCCCAAGTGCCGATGGTGCCTACACCGTCGCGCTTCTCGTGACCGACAACGAGGGGGCGCAATCGAGCACCAGTGTGAGCTTCTACTCGCGCGGTGCGACTGGTCCTTGGCCGGGAACGTACGGTAGGTCGGAAGAGATCACGGCCTCATGCGGCGGCTCTCCGGGAAACGGCGGATCAGCTGGCGGGATGAGCGCAGACCCGAGGGGAAGAAATTTCAACGGAAAAGCAAATCTCGAGTCAGGCAACACAGCGCTTACGTACAGCGACCCGATCCGCACCCGCGGATTTCCGCTGCGGCTCGACTTGCAAATCAACAATCAGACCAAGCTCGTTGGGCGCAAAACCACACTTGGCAACGCGAACTTCACATACTCGATCGCGGTAGTGTATTACTCTTACCTGAACTCCGGCGGCACGCAGATCAAAGAGCGCTATCTGGTCGATGCGGACGGGACAGCGGTCTACATCGGCTCAGGATGGACGGGCACGCCGTCCGTGCCGTCTTACTTCAAAGGCAACCTCCAGAGTAACACGGTGCTCGCAAATGCGGGCCCTCCCGGCAAGATCTCGTACGCGGGGAACTACAAGTACGAGTTCCTCTCCGGCGGGGCGCTTTCAAAAATAACAGACCCGCAAGGGAACATCCAGCAGCTGACCTACGACAGCAACGGCCGACTCACGACCGTGACCGACCAGAACACCGGGAAGACGATCACCTTCCTCTACAACACCGGGGCGGACCGCCCGTACCGAGTCGTCGAGAATAGCGGCGAGAGCAAGATCGACTTCACCTACGTGAGCGACCGGGTCACAAGCGTCAAGATCAAGGACAGCACGCTCAACGTAATGCAGCAGCTCGACATCACCTACAACGGCCAGGGCCTCATCAGCACAGTGCAGAAGGACGGCGATTCGTCCTCGCTCATGACATACACCTACTACACGCAAGGGAACGGGGTTGCGCTCGGGAACATCTCCTGGCCAGGCGGCGGGACGAAGATCAACTACTTCGGTATCCCGGGCTCTGGCGGCTGGGCACGAAGCGTCATCACCGACTCGAACGGGAACAAGACGTCCACCGACTACGATGGAAACTTCCTCGCGGTACGGAAGACCCTCCCGACAATGAACGGCGCAAGCTCGCCACCGACCTACACCTTTACCAACGACACGACGAACTACCTCGTAACTGCGGTTTCAGATGGGGCGACGACAACCAACTTCACCTACAACTCGAAGGGGAAAGTCACCCAGGTCAACAACAACGCCGGCGGCGTCTGGAGCTTCACTTACGCCTCGAACGGAATCGACCTGACCGGGGCTTCCGACTCGATCGGAACGCTCCTCGCGCTCGTCTACGGAAACTCCTCGCTGCCGCACCTGCCGACGAGCATCACCGGTGCCGACGGGAAGACCTGGACCCGAACGTACAATAGCTATGGCCAGATGCTGACCGAAGTCCCACCGACTGGTTCGCCGACGGGAACCAAGACCTATACATACGAGGAGACCACCGGCTCTGCCAATAAAGGCATGCTCAAAACTTTGACGAACGGGGCCGGGGATGTCACCCAGTTCAATGGATACACATCGCTTGGAGACGTCACCTCCATTGTGCAGACCCCTGAATCGGGAACGAACATCACCACAGCCTACTCCTACGATGGCGCACAGCGGGCTCTCTCGGAGACACTTCCCGACGGGAAGCAGCGGACCTACAGCTACAACTACCGGAAATTGGCCTCGATCACAGACGAGGCCGGAAATAACACGGCGTATTCCTTCTGTTCGATCTGCGGGAAGATGAGCGGGCTGACCGCACCACTTTCGAAGAGCCTTTCCTGGCAGGAGGATGGTGACCACCGGACGACCGGCTTTACTGACGCTCGGAGCAACCAGACCCAATACCAGTACGGGAATGCTGGCGAGCTGAAGAAGACGCTCTACCCCGACGGCTCGTACACGCTCTACCGCTACGACAACTACGGGCGGCTTGCCGCAACCGAGGACACTCGCGGGGACACGCAGGTCTATACGTACGACTCCGTGGGGCGATTGCAGAAGCTTACGCTAACCCCAGCCGGCGGGACTGGGGTCGATCTGACCTACACATACAACGCTGACGACACGGTCAGCTCAGTGACCGACGAAGTGGGTACCACCACATACAGCTACACTGCCGGAAGGCGCGTTTCAAACGTCGGCTACGATTGGAACGCTTCTGGGCTTTCAAACGCCCAGAACGTCTCCTATAGCTATAACAATGACGGCACGATCGACACGGTTACCTGGAAAAATGGAACGACCACCGTTGCGACCTGGAGTTTCTCCTACGACGGTGCCGGACGAGTAACATCTATCGTCAACGGCTTCGGCGAAACGACAAGCTTTAGCTACGACGGTGTCGGCAAGCTCAAGACCCAGACGAATCAGAACGGCACGTCGCTCACGTACACCTGGAACCAGCAACGTGGCTGGCCGACGCAAATTCTTCAGAAATCCGGATCTACGCCATTTGCACAATACGATCTGGCGTACGACGGTGGAAACAATACGGCTGGGAACTTAACTCAAGTTATTGAGCTCGACGGTTCTGAAGTCGACTACACGTACGATGCTCTATACCGTCTGACAGGGGAGACAAGAACCGGCACCGGACCGTACGCCCGAAGTTATGGTTACGATTTGGCAGGAAATCTGACGACTTATGGGGGTTCGACGTTCGCAAGCTACGATAGTGCAAACAAGATCTCCACGCTTTCCGGCGGAAGCGTCTCGTACGATGCGGACGGGAATGCCACTGCGATTTCTGGCTCCGGAATTCCATCAACAACTCTCACATGGGACGTACGAAGCAGGCTCACTCGGCAGGTAACGTCCTCTGACGACATATCTTATCGGTACGACTATACCGGAAAACGCGTGGCACGCTGGCCAAGCGGTAGCACGGGGCAGGTGACTTTCTACGTCTTCTCGGGCGACAAGCTCCTAGGGGAATTGCAGGGAGGGTCTCCTGCTGTCGCGTACACTTGGGGGCCGGTCGGTCTCGTTTCAAGTAGGAATCTCGCTACTAGTCAATCGACTTGGTACCACTTTGGCCCTCAAGCAGAGACACGTGGTCTCTCGGATGCGTCGGGCGCGATTGTCGCGGATATACGGTACGACGCCTATGGAAATCAGACTTATTCTTCCCTTGCACAGCCAGCGCCGTTTCTCTTCGGCGGAGCGGCTGGGTACTATCAAGACGGAAATTCAGGGCTGATCCTAAGTACACATCGGTGGTATTCGCCATACCTGCATCGCTGGGCGTCGATGGACCCGATTGGCTCGGAAGGCGGCGACAATCGTACGCGCTATGCAGACAATAACCCGGTTAAGTACGTTGACTCGAAAGGGCTCGACTTAGAGCTAGCTTTACCTGAAATCCCGCCTCCTCCGGCTGAGTTGCCGCCAATCGAGATTCCACCTGGTGCTGGCCAAGTTGCTGCGGCCGCTGTCATCGGCGTCGCAATAGGCACGGGCATTGATTACGTTTGGAGGGATGACATTACCGACTTTCTGATGGGCCCTGATCCTGGCAAAGAAGAGTGCCATTTCGACCCAACTCTCGAGTGGGGCAAGATAAAGAGAAGAAAGCGTGTGCCGATATCGAAAACGAGCGACTGCAAGAACAAGTGTTATCTCGCGGCGCAGGGGCTGATAACACAGGCCCAACGATTATTCTGCAACAAGGTGTCAGATGATGTAGCAGTGCGAGAACAATGTCGTACTGCTATGGCCTCTGCAGTTACAAACCTGAATAGATGCTTAGGCTGGTGCGATGGCGAGCCGTGGAAGAAAGACAAATGAAGTTAAGAGAGGCGTCACTGCGAGGGTAGACCTGCATGGAACTCCAATCGCTCGCATGAAAGACGCTTTTGGAGATCGAAAATCGGACCTCATTCTCTTTGCACCTGAAGAGATTGAAGGCGGCAGCTTTGTTTGTAGATTCAGTTCTCAGAGGCACGGAATCGCAGTAGGGCTTGATTCTCTTCAAGCCTTGATCCGTGCGATGGGCGCCATTGGGGAGGATCTGGAGACTCAAAAGTCATACCCTCGTGGTCCCTCGGGACGAGATCTTTCCCAGAGCGTACTGCCGCTGGTGTTGGCTACTGAGTTGCTACCCACGCCGCAATTTCGTTACCTGCAGCATATTGTCGCAACAAACAATAACGGCCGCTTTGACATAGACGAGTCGTTTCTCAGACGTGCTCGGACAATACAAGACACAGTGGAGAGAAGTGGGGCCGCGAAGGTGACTGGGGCGGTGCACCAGCGAAAGTTGAAGAAAGTAGTCGCAACCCGGCAGTATGTCTACAAAAGGCGGAGGATTCTTCTCGAGGTTTTCGCCCCTGAGAAGGCGGGCTCCTCATACGTCTGTGGCTTTCGTGCTCCCGGATTGCCACTGTATGGCGACTGCAGTTCTACGGGCGAGTCAGCTTTTCAAGCCATTTATTCTTCACGCGGCCAAGAATGACGTATTTACTGGGCAGCTGGATCATGTTCTACTAATTCTCTCGAGAACGG
>JAIEPT010000315.1 GCA_019748295.1 Gemmataceae bacterium
TAAGAGAACGCCCCGTTGAGTTTACGAACAGCTGCAGCGAATTGCTAGGGCTTTTGACAGTTCCGGGAATTGCTGATAGAAATCGTCGGCAAGTTGCCGAAGGCGTTCGCCAAGGAGCCCAAATCGGAGATTTCTTGCCATGATTTCGGACCGCCAAAAAGAACCGTTGGCCGTCCTCGCCGAGATTTGGGCGATGTCTCCCGACGTACGCCTTGGCCAATTGCTTGCTCACCTTGGATTCCTGGGAGAAGTCCATCTCGACCGCGGCCTTGGATACATCGACGATGACGAGTTGTTGAGCATCCTCTACCGTCATCGCACCGAGTTGCTGGCTCGATTGGAAGCGCAGCCGAACGAAAACTCGTTACTGGTTTCGGACGACTCGAAAGCTGCCGCCGCGGTCTCGCGGTAGCCAGAAGTAGGCCCGGGTTACGCCCGCTTCTATGTAGCCCTCTCGCTCCGCCAGAGGCAAGCGGCAGCGCGCCACGCGATCGCAGGGCATTCTTCCGCTATCCTCTCGCGGAGCGAGAGAGCGCCGCTTACGCCCGCTTCGATGTAGCCCTCTCGCTCCGCGAGAGGCAAGCGGCAGCGCGCCACGCGATCGCAGGGCATTCATCCGCTATCCTCTCGCGGAGCGAGCGCCGCTTACGCCCGCTTCTATGTAGCCCTCTCGCTCCGCGAGAGGCAAGCGGCAGCGCGCCACGCGATCGCAGGGCATTCTTCCGCTATCCTCTCGCGGAGCGAGAGGGCTACATAGAAGAGGCCAACCAATGATCAACGAGATCGCAAGTACAACGAATACTCGCCGGATTTGAGTTTCGCCTTCAGAGAATTCAGCTCGATATAGCGGCGAAACGCTTCGAGATGTTCGATGCTCCGCACAAGATGATCGAATCCGTCCTGCTGCCAAAATCGCCCTCGTTTGCCCGTGATGCGATTGATGCGGACCGAGGTGAAGTGCTTCCACGATTCGCACTGGTCGAGCATCCCCTGCTCGTCAGCGAACGCCGCAAGGATGTGAACGTGGTTCGGCATCACGACAAACGCTTCCAAGTCGTAAAGCGTGCCATCGCCGAAACGCAGGCTATCCGTCACGATCTTTGCAAGGTGCGGTTGTCGAAGCAAGCAATCCCCGTGGCATGAATCCAAGTGTTCATGCCACTGAGTGGAAAAAGAACGTGCGAACTCAGCACGCAAAGGGCGGGGAAGCTGGTCGAACGCTTGCCGCCAACGCGGAGAGCGTGGATCGATTTCGTGTTTGCGGAGCCACTCGTCACGCTCCGCATGCCAGCGCCGCAGCGTATTGGCAGGGATCGAATCGATGGTTCGCCACGTCAGGAAGCACATGGCGCCCGCTTGCGACCAGTGGGGCAAACGCCGTTCGACAACCGCGAACTCCGCTTTTGGATCAAACGTTTGCAGCGGCCACAGGCTCATGCCTTTGATGTAGTGCATTTGCATGCTTCTAGGTAGCCCTCTCGCTCCGCGAGAGGCAAGCGGCAGTGCGCCATGCCGTCGCAAGGTTCGTTGCCGCTATCCTCTCGCGGAGCGAGAGGGCGCGTATTCCGCCTTCTTCTAGGTAGCCCTCTCGCTCCGCGAGAGGTAAGCGGCAGTGCGCCATGCCGTCGCAAGGTTCGTTGCCGCTATCCTCTCGCGGAGCGAGAGGGCTACATAGAAGCAGCGGACGCCGCTCAATTTTTCAGCCGCAGCACGAAGGACGGCGAAATAGTGCTCGTCTTCCTCGCTGGAAAACGCCTTGAACCGCCCCTGGTAGAGATGCCCGGAGCCGGCGGTATGATACGTATGCCAACGCATGGCGTGCGTAGGGGTGAGCCAGCGAAGAAAGTCGGTAAGTTGGCCGTCGTGCTCGGGCCAAAGGACGAGGCGCCAATGGTTGCCCATGAGGCAATACCCAAGACGCGAATGGGATGCCGCTCGAGGGCTTCGGCAAGGACGCGTCCGAAGGCCTCGTAGTCGCCGTCTTACTGAAGCAAGGGAAGCCAAGCCACGGCCGATTGAGGGCGTGGTAGACGAAGCCGTCTGGAGCAACGCGAGCGCGACGAGGTATGCCGGGAAGGTTACGCGGGTGACCAGCCGGCCGTTAATCAAAAAGAGCTTCCTTCTTTCTTACTGGGGCGTGAACTCCAATAGCGCGTCAAAACTTTTTGTGCGACGAATTGCGCCTATCCTGGTCTGTTTTGCCCCGTCGGCAACCGCTCTTCGTAAAGCTAGCCGAAAATCCGCTGGAGAATTGATTGGGATGCCGCCAATTGAGACAATTCGATCACCAGCTTCAAACCCCGCTTTCCTAAAATCGGACTGCGGATCAACTCGATCAAGCTCGGCCTCCTTCTGCTGCTCCCTCAATGCAATTCCGAACGACGAAACATCAAAAAAACGCACGGACACGAACATGTCGCGCGTCCTTTTAACTGCCGCGTTGCGGTCTCCGCTGACTCCTAAAGGAACTTGATCTATAAAAATACTGTCGCTCGCGCCAATTGTTTGACCGAAGGTTGCTGCATCGAACTTGCAGAATCTACTCGAGCCAATGACATTAAGGCGACCACGGATGCAAAATCCGGACTGTTCCGCGAATGCGACATATCCAACATTGCCCGTTGCAACTACCACCGAGTTTGCAATCAAGCCTATTTTCGCAATGCTTCCGTCAACAACTATGACCGAAGAGCGAGCCTGACTTATGCTCTCAACGTCACCCGAAATAAAAATAACAGTTTGATCTATCAGGTGGACCCGCTTAGCACCGCCTGACGCGAAAACATACGAAGCACTTATTGTATCAAGCCCTAGCCCTTCCTTTTTCGCATACCTCGAATTTCCAGCCATTCCGTTCAGTTGTTCAAAAAGCGGCGCAGTTTGGAGCCTTCCCTCTGCGATGGCGACCTTGTCTCGCCCCGCACAATGGTCTGCAATCAAGAGCGCAAATTGAAGGCCTGCCTGCCATCGATCGTCGTTGCGAAAGTTTTTGTTGGCAGCCATAGACTCCACAAAAAGATCCAGTCCGGCAGAACTGAACTTCTCCATGGACTTGGAAAGCTTGACATCAAAATCTATCGCCTCAAGACTTCCTATGATTTTAGAGACTCTTTTACGAAGCTCCGGATCATCGGACTTCACCGACCGAAGATGCGGAAGATAACGAGCATCCTTAAGCAGACTTTGATCGGCACGCTGCCGCACGGTGAAGTTTGGGCTCGAAAGATCGAGCAAAAGAGAGCGAAACCCTGCCTCGATTTCATCACCTCGCGCGGGAGGCGCGACAACAAGCATCAGGACAGCGAATCCCAAAAAGAGAACAGCTTTGGACCACATGCAACCACTCCAAGGCTAGTTGGGCTCGACCGCCAACACCGTACACACAGAAACTGCTCTTAGACTATAGTGCAAAGACGCTCGGGAGAGAAGGCGAATGCCGACAGGAACAGGACGCGCGTCTATGTCCTGCCGGCATTCGCAGACTCCATTCAACACCGGTTGCCCACAGAGCATCACTGAGACAAGATGCCCTTAATTGGGATATCGAACATCCACACTGGTTGCCCCATAGAGTATGGTTCCGGTCACATTGGTCCCGGTGAACGGACCGACCGCGTTCGCCGTTTGCGGGTATCCGATTAGCGTAAAGGTCGTCGCTAGGCCAGGATTCGGATTAAATCCAGCGGGAAGCGTTACCTCTAGTCTTCCGCTAACTAATAAAGCATCTACCTTTGTAAGGTCCAACCGGCTAAACACCGCAGGATTCGAACGAGAAGGCAAGAATCGAAGCACCGCATTTGCTCCAGGTTGGCTGATCTCGCTGTTGGCGTCCAGCAAGAGATTGTCAGCGACCTCAAGCGTGCCTTTGAGTTGTATCTGCGCAGTAAGGTCACCGGCCAATCTGACGGTTCCGCCAATGTTGATGACAAGGCCTACGCCATCAAAGCGACGATACTGCAAATCGGTTGCTGAAAAGGTGCCGCCATCAATCGTGGCTCCATCCGTAAAGGTAGCGTCACCTATAAGGACCGTGACTGCGGCGCCAGTCTGGGTAAGCTTGGCAATGACATGGGTGCCAGAGAAGTTGATGTTGCCGTCATCCGACTCGATCGCAGGCAGATCGCATACGCCAGTTACATTAAGTGTCGTATCGAGCCCGATTATACTAATGCTGCCCGTGCCCGCGATATCAGAGTCGATATTGAGGGATGCGGGTTGACCAGCGACGCCCTGAACTGTGATCATCCCGTTCAAAGTAAAGCCAGACGAACCAAGGTATTCACCAATTACGCTATTGATTAGGGCTAATTGAGCACCTGCCGCGATGGTCTTTGCTGCTGTGGTCGTTACTTGAAATTTACCCGTAACCGACCAAAGTATTCCTTCGACAATACCTCCAGCCAAAACGAAGCTGTTCGTCACGGAGATGGTCCCCGGAACGAGAAGGCCCTGAGTCCTGGCCTTTGACAGCCCTTGCATCCGTAGTTTGTCGATCTCAAGCGCTCGCCCGTCAGCTTGCAGGATCGCGTCATTGCTGACAATCAGGTCACCAACACCTTTAACAGTGCCTCCCCAGTCGGCCGTCGTTTGAGCTGCTGGCGACCCGCTCAGCGTAATTGAAGAATTCGCTGCAATGGTGATTTCCGCGATACTTGTTGTGTTTCTAAGAAATGTCACTGAGCCTGACATGATGTCGAACTTCGCGGTCGCCAGGGCGGTGATGTTGGTGACGACAGTGAAGGCGCTTATACCCGTTCCGCCTCCTGTGAATTTGTGTACCGTTCCGTTATTCACGAATCGCGCCGCTGCGTCGCCTGACACGATTCCGTCTGTCTTGATTTCTAAGAGCGCGTTCCCTTGAACGGTAACGGACGAGGCGACGCCAGCAAGGGTGGACAAAGTGATATTGCCGGAATCCCATGTTGCCGCCCCATAGAAATCAATTCGACCTGCTTGTGCGGTAACATTTCCGGCGATCGAAACGCCGGCCTTAAACTGAGCCTGAACCGCTTTGATGATTCCGCCGGACCACGTTGCTGCGCCGGTCACTTCGAAAACAGAACCCGCACCACCGCCTTCGATCGCGCCGCCGGACAATGTCAAAGCAGCTACTGAAGCACTGTTGGAGAATCTTACAATACCTTGATTCTGGTTTATCAATCCTGCATTCATTCGGACTCGGGAGACCCACACTCCTCCCTGTATTGTTCCGGTGTTTGTAATAGGAATGGTAAGATCGACGAATGAATCGCCGATGAAATTCATGTTGTGATTGATTACATCAGCGTTGATAGTGCCTTCGTTCACGATCGATGAACCGCCTGCTCCCAGGACTTCCACATTCGTACCTTCTGCAAATCGGATGCGAAGCTCGCCACTTGCACTGTTGTTCACCCTGAAGTTCGTTAAGAACAAATTGTGCGAGATTGCGACAAGCCCACTATTCGACAGGCTGCCATTGGAGAATGTGCCCGGAGCGCCATTGGTGTTCAAATTCAGGACCGAACCATCGGCATTTGTCATCTGGCCTACGAGCGGAGTAGCGACAAACGACTGAGCTCCGCCTTCAAGGGTCAGTTCAGAAGATGCGTTGAGAATGCCTGTGCTCGCCAGATTGAGGCCGCCTGTGATCGATAGGGGTATATCGATCGCAATATCACCGGAGTAGCTAGTGGTCGAAGTGATGGAAACGAGCGATGTTGGCCCGGCTAGGTCAAACATTATCGTCTTAGAACCCGCATTCAAGATGACGTCGTCGCCATTTATTGGAGCAACACCGTCATTCCAGTTGTCGGGATTGCTGGCATTGGAATCAGATCCTGTTCCGGTCCAGACGGCCGTCCGATGAACTACGTTAATCGTTAAAGTGATGACGTTACTGTCTTGGATTCCGTCGCTAACCTTATATTGGAAAGTCGTGGTGCCAATAAACCCCGCCGGCGCTTCGTACTTCCAAGTGCCATCCGTGTTCTGGGAAAGCGTTCCTTGTGCGGGAAGCGACACAATGGTTGCTAAAAGCGAGTCGCCGTCGGCATCCGTGTCATTTGCGGTCAGATTGAGACTCGAGAGCGTCCCTCCGTGCGAGACGGAGAACGGTCCGTCCGCCACGGCGACTGGCGCATGTTCTCCCACGATGGCGTTGATTTCGCCAACACGAGGGCCACCAGCGCTCGTTGCGTCGATTTCAATGCGGAACGTATCCGCGCTTAGTTCGCTGCCGAACAGCCGAGAGACAAGTCCCGATGCCGACCCGTTGTCGAACTGATCGATCAGAGTTGTCGCAGATCCGATGCCCGCGTAGAGACGGACTTGTCCCGCGCCTCGGTACGTGGAGGGGGCGTCCGCCCCGAGGCTGATCTGATAGCCAGCCAAGGTGATGGCTTGACTGGTCTTCCAGGTAAGGCTGTTGCTACTGGAACCGTCCGCAAAGATCAGATTGCCGGGTTCGTACATGCTGCTGACCCGGCCGAAAGCGTCCGCTGCATTGAAACCCGAATAAGCGGTAGTGGCAGTGATGTTGTCGGAGGAGTTGCTGGCGTTGTTGATCACCAAGCCCGGAGCTTCATCGCCGGCAGCAACGCTGTTTGTGTTCGCGTTGAACACGTTGGTCACGCGATTCGTGCCAATGCCACCGGACCCGAAGCCGTCGATCTCAAAGATGCGCACGCCAAGGGTGCCGTGTCGGTCGATCTCGATTTTGAAGAATTGCCCCGTGACAGGCGAAGCGAAAGACTCGGAAACGGTGAGCCAGTTATTGTTGTTGGCGTAGGCGTATCCCGTGTTCCCAGTAACTGGGTCCACGGTGCTATCCGAGAGGCCGCTTGCCTGGGACACAAGCTGGAAATTGATTCCATCGAGCGACGAGTAAAGCCGAACCGCATCCGCGCTGCGATCCGCGTTCGACATTGAGTCCTGTCCAAGCAGGATACGGTATTGGTCCAGCTGGATTGGCGTGTTCGTTCGGATGATGGCGTAGTCGGTGTAACCCTGACTTTGGCCGTCCGCGAAGATCGTGTTATGCGGTTCCAGATTCGAGGAATTGCCGTCGGTGAGGTTTGCGATCCCGTAGTCGGTGTTGTAGGTGGCGCTGCCGATCACCGATGCCGATGCGGCGTTAAACAAGTCGCTCGCCGACGGCGGCGCCAGCCATCCGCCGGTGACGGTTGCCGTCATCACGTCGCGAGTTTCGAGAGCGTCGAGGCCGAGCATGGTGCGGCGAATGGGCACTCGACCCTTTGCGTTCTGCTTGAAGAAAGAACCGAACAGCTTCGTCAATCCGATGCGATTCATGGGGGTTTCCTTGCTCAATCTAAGAGGTGTACATTTAGGCAAGTGCATTTGTACCTGGGCGATCGGATTGGTGCAATGTACGTGGTCCGTTTTCACTGATTCCACTTAAACTGTTTCCTGGCAAACTTTTAGATCTAAGTCAAACGCAAGCAATGCCTTATGTCGGTATCTCATAATTTTGCGGCTTTCTAGTAAGAGCCCGTAATGGGGACGCTTATGTTGCCGCAAATGGCCGTAAGGCATTCATTTAAGTTCGCTTTCGTTCAAAACTTTCGGAAAAATTTCATTTTCTGTGGATCGTTTCTACGCCGGTTACAATCGGCGACCGCCTCCTCGTGGAGGCCAGCCCGCTGTTAAACGATGTCAAGGATAATGAGTACAGCCGCTCCATTCGAGCTGCCATACAGGTCCGTAGCGCCTGAACGCGTCACGGTTTCCGTCCGGTTATTCTCACTTCCAACGTCGCTTATTCCCCATTTCGAAGGGGTGGGGGGATCGGACTGGGAATGGAAATGGGAATCGAGCGATCCGGCAACCTGGGAGAGGAAGGCGCGGAGCGGTGAGGCTGCAGGTCCGTTCACGAATAGAATACGCGGGATCTCCTCCCCGCTTTCCGCAGGAGTTTCGCGTGGTTCGTCTTTATGCTGCCGTCGCGGCGTTGGCCGTGTTCGCTTCCTCTTCGTTCGCTCAGCAACCGCCTGTCGATCTTAACTTTCAGCAATCGCCCACCAAGCCTCGGCCGGAGTGGCTGAAGATCGTCGATCATGGCTCGTATGATCCGCGGCTCAAGGGGTATTTGGCTCCGGAGGGGCTCAGGATCGAGATCGTGGCGGAAGAGCCGACCATTGTGAATCCGGTCGGGATGACCTTTGGGCCGGACGGGACGCTTTATGTCCTTGAATGGGTGCCGGTGGCGGAGGAGCAGCAGAAGGAGGCGGCGGTTGAGTTCGAGTTCAAGGATGGGACGAAGAAGAAAGTCGCCATCATGCGGAAGCCGGTGAAGGACCGCATCAAGATGCTCTCCGCATCGAAGGAGGGGGGCAAGTACGACCTCGCGAAAACGATCCTCGAAGACGAACTGCCTTCGAGCATCCTCGTGCATGACGGCTGGCTTTACACCGCGAGCCAGGGGACCGTTCGCCGATGGAAGATCGAAACGATCGGCACGCCGAACGAAAAGAAAGAGATCATCGCGCGCGGGTTCTGCGGCTACCATCACCACCAAGTCTCCGGCCTCACCATCGGCAACGACGGCTGGCTCTACATCACGGCCGGCGATGACGACAATTGGGGCGAAGGTTCGGATGGCAGCCGGGCGATCGTGCCGCGCACGGGGGGCGTGTTTCGTTGCCGGCCTGATGGTTCCAAGCTGCATGTCCATTCGATCGGCTACCGCAACCCGTATCGCGATGTCGCGTTCGATGCGGGGTTCAATCTGTTTCATGTGGACAACGACAACGAAGACGGCTCCAAGTTCACCGGTTGCCGGCTGATGCATGCGCCGGAAGGGGTGGACTTCGGCTGGCGTTTGCGGCCCGGCGCCCGCTGCTGCGTGCCGGACAACACGCGTGCGGCCGTCTACGGAGAATTGCCGGGGAAGGTTCCGCCGATGCTGAAGACGGGGCGCGGTTCGCCGGCGGGGTTGCTCATCTACAAGGATGCGTTTTTTCCGGAGCAGTATCGCGGGCTGCTTTATTACCCGGATGTGTTTCGCCGGCTGATTCGGGCGTATCGTGTCGAACCCGATGGAGCCACATTCAAGGTTGCGGAGGAGTTCGAGTTCCTCAAGAGCAACGATCCCTTGTTTCGACCGTGCCAGATGGCGACGGGGCCGGACGGGGCGATCTATGTGTGCGATTGGCGAACCGATTCGGGCGGGGCGGGCAAGCTTTGGGGCGACGGCAAGCATGGCCGGATTTATCGCATCACGTGGCGTGGAACGAAGGACGAGCCCGCGATCGATCCGCGCGGCAAGGATGCGTGGGCCAAGCTGCAATTGGAATCGGACGAAGAACTGTTCCGCTCGCTCGACGATGAGAACTTCAGCGATCGCAAACTGGCGACGCAAGAACTCGTTCGCCGCGGCGAGAAGAGCCGCGCTGGTTTTCTGAAGGTTTTACGCGACCCTGAACGAACGGCTGCTGCGAAAATTCATGCGATCGGCGGGGCACAGCAGTTCTGGAACAAGGACGTGCGCCAGGCCATGATCAAGCTCTTGGGGGCCGGAGAACCCGCTCACCGACGACTAGCCGCCGAGGCATTGAGGCTGAACGAACGCCATAATCTCGAAGTGCATGAAGAGCTTGTGGCGCGGCTAGGGGACCGTGATCGTGCTGCGCTTCGGGCGATCATTCTAGCCTTGGGTTACAATCGGCGGGCAGGCGTTGGGGAGATTTTGGCTAGATCGCTGCTCAACGACGACGGTCGTGATGCGTATCTCCGCGATGGAATTCTTCGCGCTATCGAACATACCGACAAAGAAGCCTTCGAAGCGTTGCTCGCGGTTACCGATTCCGGCGTGCAGGAAGACACGGATCGCGTGGTCGATGCGTTTCTCGCCTTCCGCACCCGCGAAGCCGCGGAGCGCATTCCGACGCTGTTGCGAAACGTCAATCTTTCAGGCGCGCAGAAGGCGGCGCTCATCCGTTCCTACCGCAACTACCAACTCGATCCGCCGATCGATGTGAAGCCGGTCGCCGACTTTTCGAAGTCGCTGCCGGCCATCGAAAAAGACGACCCGAAAGCGGTCGAGAAAGCCGCGGAGCAGGCGCCGGTGAAGCTGGCTGCGATCGAAATCCTGGCAAGTCACGGGGCGATGAAAACCGAAGCGCTGCGTGAAACCTTGGTCGCCCTGTTGGCCGAGAAGGAACTCGCGGTTCGCATGACGGTGATCAAAGCCATCGAGGAGAGCAAGACGACGCAAGCGGCCCCCTTGCTCGCGGATCGCCTGGCTCAGGCCGAGAGCAACGAGGAGAAGATCGCCATCGCGCGGACGTTGTCGCGTCTGCAAGACAAGAGCGTGGCGCCGAAACTCGAGACCGCGTTTGCCGCCAAGGATGCGGATGCGAAGGTTCGGCTCGAACTGTTGCGGTCGCTGGTCGCGCTCGACGCGAAGCGGATGGCGAAACCGGCCGAGGCGATTCTCGCGGAGAAGGATGCGGACCCCGATTTGGTGCGCGAGGCCGTGATCGTCGTCGCCAATCAAGGCATCGACGGCGCCCGCAAGGTGGGCAAGCTCTTCGTCGAGAAACAACTGCCGCGAACCGTATTGCCGGAGGTCGCGGACGCCTTGCGCAAACACTCGGCCGATGCCGAGTCGTCGCGGCTGTTGAGCGAAGCGATGAAGGGGGGGCTTGTTGCTGTCGCTGAATGCCGCGGAAGTCGCCCGCATCGAGAAGCTGCTGAAGACGGAAGCGAGCCCGGAACGAGGCAAGGCGTTGTTCCTCAACAACAAGGCCGTCGCGTGCATCACCTGCCATAAGCTCGAAGGCGTCGGCGGCAACATCGGGCCGGACCTGACCCGCGTGTGGGAGACGCATTCGCTCGAGAAGAGCATCGAATCGATGCTGGAACCGAGCAAGGAGATCAAGGAGGGCTACCAGACTTTCGTCGCAACGACGAAGGCGGGCAAAACGGCGACAGGCCTACGCGTGGCCCAAAACGCCGAGGGGGTGGTGCTCCGCGATGCGACCGGGAAAGAGGTGATGATCCCGGCCAACGACCTGGAAGAGTTGCAGCCGACCAAGAAGTCGCTGATGCCGGACGATGTGGTCAAGCATCTGAGCTATCGCGAGTTCTTGGATCTGGTCGCGTTCCTCCGCGATCGGCGAACGCAGGAATCGCTGCGAGCGGTGGCTCCGAAGAAGGAGTAACTGCGCAAATAATCGCCGCAATGCTGACTTTGCGGATGCGAGCGGGATATGGGAAACTATTGGGTTGGTAGGCGTTTGGTGACGGCCGTCAGGCCGTCGCCAAACGGTGTTTTCGCGCTGGGCCCTCCGTCACCAAACGGTGTTTTCGCGCTGGGCCCTCCGTCACCAAACGGTGTTTTCGCGCTGGGCCCTCCGTCACCAAACGGTGT
>JAIEPT010000043.1 GCA_019748295.1 Gemmataceae bacterium
GGGAGCGTCCCGCAAAACCGCTTACTACGTGCGCGGCTCCTTGAGGCGAGCGGCGCCTGCATTTCTCCCCTCTCCCTACCGGGAGAGGGGCCGGGGGTGAGGGCGTGCGACGTGGCGCTGCGCGAGAAATGCCGCCCTCACCCCAGCCCTCTCCCGGAGGGAGAGAGAGGTAGACCAACTCCTGCCGCTCGCCTACGAACCTATTCCGAAACCCGGCGAAGATTTGGGATGGCGAGGCGGGCGAAGCTTCTGCCGAGCCGCGGGACGCCTTCCGTTTGGCTTCTTCGTTGAAAAACGGACTTGCGGCCGGCCAGTGGGCAGGCGACGCTGGCGATGCTCAATGGGGAGATGCCATGTCGAATCAATCGTTCGCTTTTGCCATCGTCATTGTCGTTGCTTCAATTGGCCAAGTCTTTTCGCAGCCGGATGAGCGGGCTCGCGAAGATGCCCTTCGTGCCATGAAAAAGGCCGCTGTCTACTATCGCTCGAAGGTCGCGAGCCATGGCGGCTACGTCTACTATTACGCCCTCGATCTCAGGGAGCGGTGGGGCGAAGGGAAGGCGGGGCTCGATACGATCTTCGTGCAGCCGCCGGGTACGCCCACTGTGGGCATGGCGTATCTGAAAGCATACGAAACCACGAAGGATCCTTTCTACCTCGAAGCGGCTCGCGAGACGGCGGAGGCGTTGGTCGCGGGGCAACTTCAGTCGGGCGGTTGGACGCAGGTCATTCACTTCGCCAAGCCCGAGCGCGGCAAACTCGGAAAGTATCGCAGGGGGGCCGCGGGTAGCTGGAACTTCTCCTCGCTCGACGACGGGCAAACGCAAGCCGCGCTGCAACTGCTGATGCGAGTCGATCACGCCCTCGGATTCAAGCATGCGGACATCCATGAGGCCGCGGAGTTCGGGCTGGGTGCGTTGCTCAAAGCGCAGTTTGCGAACGGCGGATTTCCGCAAGGGTGGCAAGGCCCCGTCGATCGCAAGATTGCGGGGAAGGCGAGCTACCCGGACTACGATTGGCGAACGCAGGGGAAGGCGCGCGAATACTGGAACTACTGCACGCTCAACGACAACCTCGCGGGATCGGTGGCCGACGTTCTGATCGAGGCACATGGGATCTACAAGGAAGACAAGTACAAGACCGCATTGCTGAGACTTGGCGACTTCCTCGTGTCGGCCCAGATGCCGGACCCGCAGCCGGGCTGGTGCCAGCAGTACAGCGATGCGATGGTTCCGATCTGGGCCCGCAAGTTCGAGCCCCCCGCGATTGCCGGCTGGGAATCGCAAGACGCGATGCGGACGCTGATCCGCATCGCCGAAGACGCGGGCAAGAAGGAATACCTGGAGCCGATCCCACGAGCGCTCGCCTATTTCCGCAAGAGCCTGTTGCCGGAGGGCAAGGTCGCCCGCTTCTATGAACTGAAGACGAACCGTCCGCTTTACATGGATGCCCAATACCGCCTGACCTACGACGCCTCCGCCGCGCCCGGCCACTATGGCTGGACGCAACCCGCGGGGTTCGACGGCATCGAACGCATGATGAAAGCCGTGGAACGGGGCACATCGATCGCGTCGCCAATCCGCAAGGTATCGAACGCGGAGGCACGAAAAATCATCGATGCGCTCGACGATCAGGGCCGATGGATTTCGACGTATGCGGGCGAACGTTTGGTCGGACAACCGAAGTTCGCGGAGGGGTTTCGCTATCTGTCGAGCGAAGTGTTCGGCCGCAATGTCGAGACGCTGAGCGATTCATTGCAATCACATCCTGAGTGACGTGCGGCACGCCCTGAACGTAGTGAAGGGCGTGGAAGCGGTACTGACGCAGCATCCAACTTGCGATGAGCTTTCGGAAGCTTCGCAACGCCCTTCACTACGTTCAGGGCGTGCCACCCAATATGCAGCGAAACGTTACGGATTACTGGATCGCGATTGATCCGAGCCAATCCGCTTCACGTTTGAGTTCTTCTTCCGAGAGCCCGCTCTGGCGGTGGATTTCGGTGCGGGCGGATTTGCCGCTGGTTTGGTCGATCGCAGTCACCTCGATCATGCCGTTGGAAGCAACGCCGCATTTGACCTGGATCGGGGCTCCTTTCGGCAAATTCGCAGGCAGCCCTTGCACCCAGCATTCGCCGATCTGGATGCATGCCTCCGATTGCTTCCCTTCGCCTTGAAGAACCTTCACTCGAACCCGCTGCTGGTTCTCCGCGGCCGTGCGATAGGTGCGAACGGCGCTGGTCGGAAGCTGGGTGTTTTTCGGGATCAGGATATCGTTGTTCCGATCAGCGCCGACTTTCACCTCGATGCCGAGGCTGTGCGAATTGACGTTGATCTCCACGACGTCGCCCAAGGCGCCGGCGACCTCATCATCCATCGGTTCGCCCATGCGAGCGGCCACGATGCCGGCATGGATGGCGGCTCCGCGGGCGACGACTTCGCTGACCGCGAGCGACTTGTCCGGGATTTTGCCGCTCAATTCCTGCAGCATCTGCCCCGTCATCGGCATATGGGTCGAACCACCGACCAGCAAAACGCGATCGACCTTGTCCCAGGTCATGCCTGCCTGGCGCAACACCGTCTGCGTGGTGAGCCGAGTGCGAGTCAGCAGATCGAGCGTCATCGTCTCGAAATCTTGCCGGGTGATGGATAGGGAAAGGACTTTGCCCGCATGCGTGCAGACGATGGACGTCTTCAGCAGCTTGCTCAAAGTCCGTTTCGCCCGCTCCGCCGCGGCGACGAGATTGACATGCGACAGCGGATCCTTGCGCGGATCCTCGCCATGTTGGGCGATGAATTTCTCAGCAACGAAATCGACGATGCGATCGTCCCAATCCTTGCCGCCTAGGCGAACATCCCCTTCGATGGCGAGCGATTCGAAACGCCGGGGGGACAGACGCACGAGCGTGACGTCGAACGTGCCGCCGCCGAGATCGTAGACGAGAACCGTCTGCGCCGGGATCGGCAACGCATCGCTCGCCTTCACGCTCGGGCTCGCCTGCGAAGTCGCCTGGAAACTGTATGCAAGTGCGGCCGCGGTGGGTTCGTCGAGGATGTCGATGACGTCCAACCCCGCGATGCGCCCCGCATCCTTCGTCGCCTTGCGGCGCGTGTCGTCGAAGTAGGCGGGCACCGTGATCACGGCTCGCTTCACGGGCCCGACGCGGCGTTCCGCATCCTGCACCAGCTTGCGGAGGATGATGGCGGACAGCGTTTCCGGGCGGAATTCGATTCCGGAAACTGCGTAAGGAAACTTCGGCTGCCCCATCGATCGCTTGACGAACAGGGCCACTTGGTCAGGCTGTTCCAGCGACACATCCCGCGCCGCCTGACCGACGATGGCCGCCCCTTCCTGAATCAGCACCGCGCTCGGCGTCAGCAATTCGCCTTCGACATTGGGCAGCGTGGCCGGTTGGCCATGCTGGTCCAACGTGGCGACTGCGGAAAACGTCGTACCCAGGTCGATGCCGACCAGTTTGCCAAGGGAAGAAGCCATGCCGTGGTGAAAACCTCGAATGCGATTGGATCGTTGTTGGGGCGATCGTAGGGTGTGTCGAGCGTAGCGAGACGCACCCATTGACGCACCCTACGGCCAGACACACCGCGTCAATCCGTTGAGAGCACATAGCCGTTCCAAATGGCGCCGGGATTGTGCACGCGAACGGAATAGTAGCCGTTCACGTTCGGCTCGAAGATGAGTTCATGATAGTCCGTCTTGTCGTTGCCGCGGGCGACGACGTTCCCTTGCGGGTCGACGACTTCGACGGTGAGGTCGGTGTCGCCGTCGCCGCGGATGGTGACGCGGGCTTTTCCCTTGCCGGTCTCGTAGGCGAACTTGGCTTCATCCGTGCCGTTGGCCGCCAGTCGACGGAAATAGGCGAACGGGGACATCGGACGTTCGGACCAGCGGACGGTCAACGTGTATTCGTTCTTCGCTTTGAAATCGACGTTTTGCACCTGGACCAACGCCTGGCCCGTGTACTCCGTCACGATTGCGGACTGTTCCTGGTCGGTCGCGCCGGTCTTCATGTCGAGGTTTTGGAAATCGACGAAGTCGCGTTGGCCGAACTTCACCTTCTGTCGGCCTTCCAGGTCCTTGACGAACAGATCGAGGTCCGACTTGCCCGCTCCTTTGATTTGGCAGTTGAGTTGCTGGCCGCGCTTCACGGGGAGGTAAAAGCTGTCGAAGCCGGGGCTGTCGAGCATCGCCTTGATCTCGAAGGCGTTGCCCGAGGGTTGCTGGATGCCTTGCAGCATGCGGCGAATTTCACGGACATGGACGCTATGATCGACGACTTGCTGTCTCTCGCCGCCGCCCCCAGTGGTTCCTTGGGAGATAATGCCGACGAGCTTGCCCGCATTGTCCACAACGGGCCCGCCGCTGTCGCCCTGATTGCTCGGAGCATGGTGCGACAGGGAGTAGAAGACGCGTTCCGAAAGACCCTGGCCAAGGATGGAGACGGCCGCCTTGTCGTAGTAGTGCTGATTGCGGACGGTGCCGGTCGAATAGCCGAAAGCCCCCCCGTCGGCGAGGGTGGAGTTGCCGATGACATGAACGGGATCGCCTGGCGTGGGATCGGATTGGGCGAGCGGAATCGCCGTGGCGCCTTCCGGGACCCGTTCGAGGCGGATCAACGCGAGGTCCTTGGTCCGGTCGAAATAAATGATTTCGCCCGCGATCTGCAGCGATTGCTTGCGCTTCTTGTAAAAGGTGGCGTTCGTGAGGATGCGGTTGTCCTTGTCGCGCTGCGGGAAGAGGACATGCACCTTCGTGCTCCCCTTGCGAAGATGCGAATCGATCACATGCTCCGCCGTGACGACGAGCCGATTCTTGACGTCGATCAATACGCCGCTGCCCCATCCTGATTCGTCGAGCAAGAGCACGGTTCCCGGAGCGACCTTGGTATAGATCTCATTCGCCGAAGCCGGGACGACGCTGCCCGCAAGCACGACGGCAGCAAGCACTAACCGCGACAATCGCATGGGAGCCTCCAATACTCAAGGAAGGAGCGGCCCAATTGTAACGGAAGGCGCCGGGAAAACGAGAGAGAAATCAACGCGGTTCGCCGCGACGCCAGAGTGGTCCTCACGCTCCGCGTGAGGTCAGCCGCGATGCGAGGTCATCCTGTCTTTAGCGCGCTGCGCAAGCAAGTGTTCTCAGGTTCCTGGATGGGGATGCATCCAACCTGTGCGACCTGTCGCCGCCGCTTGCTGGGCAGCGTGCTAAAGCGAGCGGCGCCTGCATTTCTCCCCCTCTCCCTCCGGGAGAGGGGCCGGGGGTGAGGGCGTGCGACGTGGCGTTACGCGAGAAAAGGCACCCTCACCCCAACCCTCTTCCGGAGGGAGAGGGAGGTAGACTAGCTCCTGCCGCTCGCCGAAAGACGGTCTGTCCTTGCATCGCCGCTGACCTCACGCGGAGCGTGAGGACCACTCTGGGCTGATTCGTAGACAACGATGGAAAAAACTGGTGTAATGGTCGAACCCCCACCGTTCGTTGCTGCCGGTTTTCGCGGAGAATTTATGGGTCGCTGTTTGCTGATCGCCGCCCTTTGCTTCGCGATGCCGGCGTACGCTTCCGCCGGGGAGCCGACGTATCGCAACGACGTGATGGCGGTCCTCTCTCGCGGCGGGTGCAATCTGGGCACGTGCCACGGCAATCTCAACGGCAAGGGCGGGCTCAAGCTCAGCCTTCGCGGCGAAAACTCCGACTTCGATCATCGGGCTCTCACGCGCGATGCGGGTGCTCGCCGGGTTCTCGTCAATGACCCTGATTCCAGCCTCATCTTGCTCAAGGCGGCCGGCAAAGTGCCGCACGAAGGCGGAGTGCGGTACTCCGTCGCCAGTCCGGAATATGCTATATTGCGTAGATGGATTTCGCGCGGGGCGGTCAACGACGGCGACCAAGGGCCGAAGCTCGTCGGGTTGAAAGCGACGCCGAGCGACGCGATTCTGCCGGCTTCCAAAGGGACGACGCGAGTCTCCGCTCAGGCGATTTTCGCGGACGGAACCAAGCGCGACGTGTCCGGCCTCGCTGTTTTCGAATCGACCAACTTCAAAGCCGATGTTTCGCGCGATGGCGATGTGACGGTGAAGGAACCGAGCGAAACGACGATCGTCGTCCGCTATCTCGACCAACAAACGACCGCACGCCTGGCGTTCATTCCGGATCGGCCCAACTTCCGCTGGAACGAACCGTCCGCGACGCATTACATCGATCAACTCGTCGGCGAACGGCTGCGGGCTCTCACGATGCAGCCTTCGGAATTGTGCAGCGACAGCGAGTTCATTCGCCGCGTGCACCTCGATGTGCTCGGCGTGTTGCCCGGTCCGCAAGAGACGCGAAACTTTCTTGCGGACGGCGATGCGAACAAGCGAGCGAAGCTGATCGATGCTGTCCTCGCTCGGCCCGAATATGCGGACTGGTGGGCGCTCAAGTGGGCGGATGTGCTGCGTGTCGAGGAGAAATCGCTCGATGCCAAGGGCGTGAAGGTTTTTCATGGCTGGATCCGCAAGGCGATGGCAGAGAATCGGCCACTCAACGAGTTCGCGCGCGACATCCTCGCGGCACAGGGAAGCACCTATCAGGTGGCTCCTGCCAATTTTTATCGGGCGCTGCGTGAGCCGAACCTGCGGGCGGAGGCGGCGGGTCAGGTTTTTCTCGGCATCCGCATGCAGTGCGCGAAGTGCCACAATCATCCGTTCGATCGGTGGACGCAGGACGATTACCACCATTTGGCCGCGTTTTTCGCCCGCATCAAGTACCGCATCGTGGAGAACAATCGCCGCGACAAGCTCGATTCGCATGAGTTCGTCGGCGATCAGGTCGTCCATCAGGACGACGTGAGCGAAGTGAAACATCCCGTCACTGGCGACCCGCTCATACCGCGAGTTCTTGGAGAGAAGCGGGCCGCGGCGAAGGAGAAGGACGACCGGCTCAAACGGCTCGCGAACTGGGTGGCTGACGGCAATCCGTTTTTCGCGAAGGCGCAGGCGAATCGCGTTTGGGCGCACATGATGGGGAAGGGGCTTGTCGATCCGATCGACGATTTCCGCCTTACGAATCCGCCGACGAACGAGGCGTTGCTGGACGCACTTGCCCGCGATTTCGTCGAACATCGTTACGACATGAAGCACATGATTCGCACGATCGCCAACTCGCGAGCCTACCAGCGCTCGTCGCGGCCCAACGAGACGAATGCGGATGACGAAGACCACGCTTCGCATGCCCTCGTCCGCCCCTTGCAAGCCGAGGCGTTGCTCGATGCGATCGCTCAGGTCGCCGAAGTGCCGAACGTCTTTCCGGATCAGCCTGCCGGCACGCGTGCGGTACAGATCCCGTCGCTGCCGAGTTTGCGACGCGGGGCCAAGGCTCAGGAGTCGTTGCGGTTCCTTCGCACCTTCGGCAAACCGGAACGCCTGCTGACCTGCGAATGCGAACGGCAGCAGGATACGACGCTCAACCAGACGCTGACGCTGATTTCCGGCGAGGTGATGAACCGCGCGATTTCCGCCGAGAAAAATCGCGTCGGCAGATTGCTGGAGGGGAAGACCTCCCCCAATGCGATGCTCGACGAACTGTTCCTGGCTGGCTTGTCTCGCTTGCCGACCGACAGCGAACGTCAAGTCCTCGGCGGTCGGTTCGCATCGGCGGATGATAAGCGAATCGCTGCAGAAGACATTCTCTGGGGCATCCTGAATTCCAAGGAATTCCTGCTGCGCCGGTGATCGGTTTTGCTCCCCTCTCCCTCCGGGAGAGTCCGGGAGAGTGTCCGGGAGAGGGGCTGGGGGTGAGGGCAAGACTTCATCCCAAACGGAATCAGAGAATTTGCGGCTTTTGACTACTCCAGCCGTGCGTGAAGGTTCGCCCTCACCCCCGGTCCCTCTCCCGGAGGGAGAGGGGAGCAAGAACTGTGAGAACGTCCATGTCCTCGCTTCTGCATCGCCTGGATCGACGCGCCTTCCTCAGCATTGGCGGGCTCGGCGCCGCCGCGTCGCTGCTGCAGGCGAACGGCTCGCCTTCCCGCAATTCGCGAGTCAAGTCGATCATCTTCCTGCATCAGTATGGCGGCCCATCGCATGTCGATACGTTCGACATGAAGCCCGACATGCCCGAGCAGATTCGCGGCGTCTATCGGCCCATGCGGAGCACGCTCGTCGGCACGCCGATCTGCGATCGCTTGCCGCGCATGGCGAAGGTGATGGACAAGGTGTGCCTCATCCGCTCGATGCGGCATGAGATGAAGAACCACAATTCCGCCGGCTACTACAGCCTCACCGGCCAAGCTCCGCCGACCGACGATCAGCGTCTGCGCGATTCGCGCGAGCTGTACCCCGCCTATGGTTCCGTGATCGACCGCTTTTCCGCCGCGCCCGAGGGCGTGGCCAGCTTCGTCTCGTATCCGCACACGCTGAGCGACGGTTCGATCACGCCGGGCCAGCATGCGAGTTTTCTCGGCCCCGCACACGATCCGTTCTTCATCGGCCAAGATCCGAACTCGTCCGACTTCCGCCTGCCGGAATTGAGCCTGCCCGCAAACCTCAACCTGCAACGTCTGCATGATCGCCGCGAGGTGCAGCGGCTCATCGATGCGACCGCTGCCGTCGCGGAATCGTCGCCACGAGCGCGGGGGATCGAAACCTACTACCGGCGGGCATTGAGTCTGCTGTCGTCGCCGCGATTTCGCCAGGCGTTCGACCTCTCGCGTGAACCGACGGCCGCCCGCGACCGCTATGGCCGGACGACCTACGGCCAGGGTTGCCTGCTTGCTCGCCGCCTGGTCGAAACGGGCGTGAAGTGCGTCACCGTCTACTTCGCCGCCACGATCGGTGGGCGACGCAGCGAAGGGGGATGGGACACGCACGGGTTCGACAACAACCCGATGTATCCCATCATGAACGACTACCTGCTGCCGATCACCGATCAGACGTTGCCGACGTTGCTCGAAGACCTCGACCACCGCGGCCTGCTGGACACGACGCTGGTGGTGTGGGCCGGCGAGTTCGGCCGATCGCCGCGGATCAACAACATGGCCGGCCGCGACCATTGGCCGCAATGCTACACCGTGCTGCTCGCCGGCGCCGGGGTGAAACGCGGCTTCGTCTTCGGCTCCTCCGACACGCGCGGCGCCTATCCCTCGACCAACCCCGTCCGGCCTGAAGACCTGTCGGCCACGATGTTCCACCTCATGGGCATCGACCCGCACACGCTTGTCCGCGACCCGCTCGACCGCCCGGTGTCGTTGTCCACGGGGTCGGTGATTCAGGGAATTCTGGCCTGACAGAGCCGCGCACGTTGGTAAGCGGCCAGCAGGTTCCCTCGGCAATACGTATCCAGATCGACGAAAGGATATTTCTTACCCAGGGAACCTGCTGGCCGCTTACTAACGTGCGCGGCTCTGACGATCAACGAAGGACGCTCCATGGATTCGCTGCTCGATCGCTTTTGCCGCTACGTTCGCATCGACACGCAGGCCAACGAGAAATCGACCACCTACCCCAGCACGCCCGGCCAACTCGAATTGGGCCGCATGCTGGCGGAAGAGCTACGCGCCCTCGGCATCGCCGACGCATCGCAGGACGAGCATGGCATCGTCCTCGGCACGCTGCCTGCCACGAAGGGACTTGAGAAGGCCCCGGTTATCGCGTGGATCGCTCATGTGGATACGTCCCCCGAGACTTCCGGCAAAGGCGTGAATCCCATCGTTTGGCGAAACTACGACGGCAGCGATCTCGTGCTTCCGGGCGACAAGTCCAAAGTCATCCGCGTGGCCGACAGTCCGGAGTTGGCGGAGCTGAAGGGGAGGACGCTCGTCACCACCGATGGAACCACGCTGCTCGGCGCCGACGACAAGGCGGGCGTGGCCGTCATCATGGAGACGGTCGCGTTTCTGCTGGCTCATCCCGAGATTCCGCATGGCCCGATCCGCATCTGCTTCACCTGCGACGAGGAGATCGGCCGCGGCGTGGATCATCTTGATCTGAAGAAGCTCGGCGCCGTCGTCGGCTACACGCTTGACGGTGGAGCGACCAGGGAAATCGACTACGAAACATTTTCCGCCGATCTCGCCATCGTGAAGATCACGGGAGTCAACATCCATCCCGCGATCGCGAAGGGGGCGATGGTCAATGCCGTCCGCATCTCCGGCGACTTCATCTCCCGCATGCCCTGGCTCACGCTTTCGCCCGAAACGACGGCCGACCGCGACGGGTTCTTGCATCCCTACACGATCGAAGGCGGAGTGGGTTCGACGACGCTCCGCATCCTGCTCCGCGATTTCGACACGGCCAAGCTCAAGGAGAAGGCTGACCTGCTCGAGAACATCGCCGCAGGACTGCGAGCTGAGCATCCGAAGGCGAAGATCGAGGTGGAGGTGAAGGCCCAATACCGCAACATGGCCGACGCGCTGCGGAAAGAGCCGCGCTCGCTCGACCTTGCGGAAGAAGCGATGAAACGCGTCGGGCTTGCTCCGAAACGAACCATCGTCCGCGGCGGCACCGACGGCTCCCGGCTCACCGAGTTGGGCCTGCCGACGCCGAACCTTTCGACCGGCGAACACAACCTGCATTCGCCGCTGGAATTCACCTGCCTTGAGGAGATGGACATCGCCCGCCGAGTGCTGGTCGAACTCGCTCAACTGTGGGGCGAGCAACGATGACCCCGCCTTCGCTCACCTGGCCGCCCAGCGACGACGCGGAGGTTCGCCTGGCCCGTCAGCGCCTACGCGAACTGGCCGACGAGCTTTCGCAACGTTCCTCCGCCTTGAGCATCGCTGCCCGCGAAGACGAAGGCGGCACTCCGTTTCTTGAAGTGTCCGTGGGCGACACGGCCTTCGCCGAGGTGCATCTCGTTTCCGAAACCCTGGACGATGCATCGGGCCGCATGTACGGCCTGATCGGCGACTTCGAAGAGATCACCGCCGAGGATTTCGCGGGGACCAAAAGCGAGATCGTGGCGAGGTTGCTGGAGATTGCTTCACCGAAGGCATGACCAGCAACGGGAGCCGCTGCTCGTGTGGCACGCCCTGAATGCAGTGAAGGGCGTGGAGCGGTGCTGTCGCAGCATCCAACTTGCATGAAGTGTGCGGGCGCTTTACCACGCCCTTCACTACGTTCAGGGCGTGCCACCCGTCATTCTGCCTCAGCCAAGGATCTGCCTGAACTGATCCAGCAATCCCGGCGAAACGTCGGCGGACCCCAAAGCGGCAACGACAGCAGTCGCATCCCGCAAGCTGCCTCCTTCGGCCCGAACGATTCCCGCCGAAGCGGCGCAGATCGAACGGCTCATTCCGGCGGAACAGCACACGAGCGTGCGTACTTTGCTTTCGATCAAACCAGCAATCGCGTTTATGGTCAGCTTCAGCAACCATTCCGGATTGTCGCCGCCGTCCGACAGAGGGAAATGATAGCGAATGGGTGCAACTGCCCATTCTACACGTGATTCCTCGTTCTTGAATGCGAAAAGGAGGTGTTGGTAGGGCATTAAT
>JAIEPT010000347.1 GCA_019748295.1 Gemmataceae bacterium
AGAAACCGCCGGATACGATGAGTACGTCCGGTGGTGTGGGAGGACGGGGGAAGTAATTCCCCCTCCTACCCGATTCTCGTGAACACGCAGGCGAACGCAAACGGAACGGGCCAATGAGGGCCCGGACCGCGACGCGCGGAATGGTCCGCGCGGCGTTCGTATCGCCCGGCTGCAAGCCGGGACATCAAGGACGAGAGATATGGCAATCGAACAAGACGGTCGATTCTACTGCAAGTACGTGCATCACGAGAACGGGCGAGCGCCCACGAGAAGGGTTCATGAAATCATGCTTCAAACGCGGGACGGTGCCACCTACCGACTGCGTGGGGAGAACCTTCCAGATTCGCTCGACCTATTTACGGGGCCCTCGGTGGAGGGAAAGCATCAGCTTGACGTGATGCTAGGCCTGAAAGAGCCCCGCCTGACGATCTTCGGCTTCGAGCTGTTCAAGAAACCGAAGAAGAGGGATTTGTTCTTTCTGTGGCTAGGTATGACGATCTCGCTTTCAATCGTGGTCGCGGGACTTAAGCTGATACTTATCCTCAGCTAGAACAAACCCCAAGCGAGTCGATCAGGGTGGAGCCCCTGATCTGCTCGCTTCTTTTTTGCCATGTTTTCAAATCGAATTTCAAGCGGGTTCCGCTGGGGCAGTTATCCACAGAAAGGGGGCGAGAGTGAGAAGGCCCCATTTCTGTGGATAACTACCGGACTGGCTCAGCCGAAGGCCGGGGTGCAAAAGAAAAGGGCGGATGCCGGGTCGGTTTGCGCTCTTAGTTCCACCGGACTTTCATCCGATCAGCTCGTTTCGCAAACCCGTTCGGCAGCCGCCCAGCCGCGTACTTCGCACAGCTTCGGCCCGCCCGCAAGCGCGTCACGGTTCGAGCATCCGTTCCGCCACCAGCGTCGGCCCGAGCTCGCGCACCAGGTTCTGCACGTCCTGCAAAAAGGTGCGTGTTTCGGCGGACCAATCCGCCGGCCGGGTGCTGAAAATCCAGTGCGGTTGGCGGTTGATATAGCAGCCGACCTCGGCAAGCGCGGCCAAACCCTCGTTCGACGCCTCCAGTGCCCCGACGGACTTGAGCCGAGTAAACGAGATTCGTTCGAGTCCGCCGCCGATGAAGTCGTTGCCGATCTTCCCGTTGTCGTATCGCATCGGCTGGAACGCCGTCTTCGCAAGGAGGGGTGCGAGCATTTGCTTAACCCGCGGGTCGAGAGCTTTCGTCCGCAACCGTTCCTTCTCCGCCTTGGCGCGAGCCGCTTCGCCTTCCGCTTTCTCTTTGGCTTCTTTCAGGAAGGCTTGGGTGCGGATGCGTTCCGCTTCCGCACGCTTCTCCGCAAGATGCTTGTCGATGTTCGCCTGCTCGATGGCTCGAATGCCTTCTGCCTTCGCCTTGATGAGCTTTGCCTCCATCTCGGCCTTCGCGGCGTTCGCCTCTTTCTCCATCGCTTCGGTGAACGCCCGCGTTTCGGCATCGGCCGTCAGCCGAATCGTTTCTTCGAGCGTTTTTTCGGACGGTGAGCCGTTGCCGCGACGAGCCTCGGCCAAGAGGGATTCCAGCAGGATGCGGTCCTTGCGCCATGCGTCGCGCGTGCCCATCAGTTCCTGCCGCAGACGTTCGGCCTCGGCGAACAGCTCAGCCTTCGGAATTGAGGCGTCCCGCGGATTCTGCAACGAGGCCTTCACCGGTTCGGCCATTTCGGCGAGAGGCTGTTGATACCGCTCCGCTTTCGCCCTTGCGGGCCGTTCTCTTTCTTGGATCAACCGGAACCGTTTGAGCAGTGACGAGTCGCCGGCGATCTTCTTGCCGTCCCCGTCTTGGAGAAGGCCCTTCGAGAGCGTCTCGAACCGGTTGATTTCAGCGATGCACTCATCGAGCGCCTGCAAGGCGTCGTCGCACGCTCCGGCCGCCTGCCGCTGCTTCGCGCGGGCAAACGCGAACGCTTGCTTTTCCGTGCCGGCGGTTGTCGCGGCGAGCAATTCCTTCCCTTTGGGATCGGTCGGCGTCAGTCCTTTGCCCTCGTCGGGCTCGGCGAACGCATTCGGCGGGTCCGACTTGCTCGGAGTTTCCGACTTCCCCCAGAAGAGCGACGACGGCGAGATTCCGAAGACATACATGAAGGACGCGGCAACCAGCAGCGACGTCACGATCGTAGTGAGGCTGCTGAGAATGCTCGCGAACGATTCGAGGCGGCCCTGCGGGGGCGGCCGGTGCCCGGTCCGATTTCCGAACATCGCCAACCTCTATGGGGAAAAGTGGAGTATCGCGGCATTTTATGACAGCATCCCGCGTCGCAAACGGTCGTCCCAATCGTCTTCATCTGCTTCGTCCTTTGGTCCTTCCGTCAGCCGCTGAGCGATCGATTCGGACGGGAAGGGAACCAGGACCGTGCCGGGCGTGTCGGCGGGCCAGGCCGCTTTGTCGCGCTTGTCGTAGGTCGTTTTGGACATGATGTACGAAGACAGGATCGGCGTTGTGAAGCCGGCGAACTGCGTGTAACCGTTGGCGGAGGTGAACCGAACGAAGCTCGCGAGCGGATTCGCACTGAGCCTTATGATCGTGTTCCGATCAAGGCGGGGCCCGATCAGTTCGCTTACGCCAACCAACCCGTCCGCGGCTTGTCCATGCCCGAGTTGCTCCGGCAGTTCCTTCTCCGTTAGCGAGGGATCCAACGTCTGAGTCCACGTCAGCGTGTGGTAGACCGCCTGACCGGACGCTTCTTCCAGCCGCTTCATGGTGGCAAGGTCGGACGCCCGGAAGACATGCTTGACCGCCGTGCAGGAATCGATGGTCTCCATGAGGTCGGTGCCTTGGCGCTTGAGCTGTCCGCTCGTCTGGTGGGCGACCACCATGGTGACGCCCTTGCTCCGAATCTGCTCGAAGACGAGCTTTACGCTGTCGGAAATGATCTGCTGGAATTCGTCCACGAACACATACACGCGGTTCTTTTCCGGCGGCTGGCGTGCTGCTGCGGAGAACAGCGCCCAAAGGAACAGCTTCGCGACGGACGGGGCGCCGATCGGCTCTTGAGGCGAACTTAGGAAGAAATAAAGAACCTGCGGCCGATGCAGCACGTCCATGGCATCGATCGCGCGTGCGTTCACTTCCTCGTGTTGACGGCCGCTTCCTGCCCCCAGATTGAGGGGAAGCATGCCCGCGAGACGGCTTACGATGGCGGCCAGATGACGCGCCTGCTCGAAGTCCCGCTTTTCGCCGAGTTCGTGGTACGCCGCAGGATCGGCCAAATACCCTTCGAGATCCTTGAACGAGCGGATGTCGTACGCCTTGAGCAAGTTCTTGAGCACCACCTCGTTCATCGCGGTGAAGTAGCTCTTGCCGTAGCCCAGGCCGTAATCGAGCGACATCGCTTGCAGGAGCGACTCGGTCCGCTGCTCCGGTGTAAGCAGCGTCAGGTGCGACTGCAGGAACGGGTTGAACGAAAAGCTGCTTTTTCCCGGTTCTGAGGTGAACCAGCGAAATTCGCGGCCGTTTCGTTCGGCCTCACGCCGCATCGTCTCGAACAGGCTCATGTCGCCTTTGAGATCGACGATGACCACCGACGAATCGCCCCGGAAGACCATCTGCGTCGCCAGCGGTGCCACGCCGAGGGCCGTCTTCGCCGCTCCCGTGTCGCCGGTGATGTGATAGTGCTGGTTCAGGATGTCTTTGTGCAGCAGCACCGGATAATCGCCGAAGACGCTGAACCCCAGAAGGTAATGCTCCTTCTCCAGATGGTCCTTCGACTCGACCATCCGATTGACGTAGTTGTCCCAAGCAGAGAAGGTCTCCGAGTGGGCGTAACCGTTTTCGGATTCCAGAGCCAAGTCGTAGCGAACAAGAAGCCGGCCGAACGAGACTGCGAACACTGCGAAGAGGATGGCGTAGCTTCCCGCAATCACCGCCCCGGCAGCGATGGTCCCACGGACGCCCGCAGTCGCAATCCGGGTGATAAGGGGAGGTGCGACTTTCGGACGGGGCGTCCGCTGCGAAAGCAGTTCCCGACGGCGGAGGCGAGCTTCGTCCGGCGAGAGCGTCGAAAGAAACTCTTCTTCGTGAGGAAGGATGTAGGGCCCCTTCGGCGCGTCGGGGTCGGGCCGTTCGGCGGGAGTGAGCGATGGCAGGCATGCAAGCACGCCGGCCGAGAGAAGGATGAGAACCAGGTAGATCGCCTTCTTGCGATTGTCGGCATTCCGAAACATCGGAGTAGGGAAGCGGAAGACTCCTGCGGCTTTGGTGTCGTGCAGGTTGTAAACGCACCAGAGGCGGATCGCCCGCCAACACGCGTTCATCACGGCCGATACGCGGAAGGTATGCCCGCCGGCGGCGACAAATAAGGCGAGCGTAGCGACGAAGCCGACCACACCGAACCCAGCGGCATATTCCCACAGGGATGACTTTTCGACGCGAAGAAGGGCTAACCAGCCAATGGCGTACGCCACCCCGAGCAGAAGCGGAGCGGTCCATACCGTGCGGGCTTCAGGGCACTCCTCCGGAACGGCCCAAGAGGGAGATTCGGGAAAGATCTCTTCCCAGCGGCGCGACGTCGCCCATTCCACCTTCGGATGATTCGCCATCCAATAGGCCGCCTGCTTGGCGACCAGGAACGCAAAGACGTAGACTCCGCCGACGACCACGGGAAAGACGACTCCGTAACCGAACCGCGGCGAGGGGAGGAGGTGGAAAGCGATGCCGAGGGAACCAGCGAACGTCACCAGCGCCAGGCCGAGCAGTTCTCCCGCGGCAGAACGCCCTTGGCCGAACTTCACCAGCGCCAGCAGAGTTGCGACGAGGGCCGCCCCGATCAGAACGATCGATCCGAACGCGACCGGCAAAAACCAGGAGAGGGCGAGTCCGACGGGAGCGATGAGTAACGCGGGCGAAAAGAGCGTTTGCCGCGTGAGCCGATTTTCTTCTTCGGGAGGCAGCGGACGTGTGCGGTGATTCAGTTCGGTGCCGTCGGTAAGGGGAAGCGATGCGGCGTCCAGGGTGTCGTTCGTCGTCGCCGCCGGCAATCGCATTCGTCACCTTCGCGTCAGAAACGCCCCTACCTCGGGCACCACTTCCACCCGGACGGCCACAGGGCCTTTATGCTTGGCTCGGAGCGCCGCTTCCAATTCGCGTTGCTTGGCCGCAAAGCCGGTCAGCACGATCACCGCGAACCGCCGGTTCTGGATGAGGCTCGCGAATTTCTTCAGCTTGTACCGCTGAGCGATCTTGCTGAGAACTTTCCGGACGACATGTTCCGCCTGCGCCGCTCGATCGACCAGGAGCAGCCGCAGGAACATGCGGCCCTCGACTTCTTCGACATAGTAGCCGGCAGCCTTCAGGCTGGGCCGGCACATTTCCGGAAACCTCTCCCGAAACTCAGCCGCCGTGAACAGCTTCACGCGGTTCGCGACGCAGAAATATGCTATCGCGAGCGCCGCCGGAAGTGACTGCTCGGTGAACGGCCGTGGTTCGCGGCCGGGCAAACCGAGAGCACGGCAGCCGCGCGGAGCCAGCGCGTAGTAGCTCAGCCGGCCCGCGACCTGGAATTCTCGCAAGTAGTTCTGAAGAACGAGCCGAGAGGTCACCTTCCGAACTGGTCCGTGATCCTGCACCTCAGGGAAGAACTGCCGATGCAGCAACGCATCGGTCGCGAGCCGATAGCGCGCGACGAATTCGAGAATGGCGCGATCGCGGGGCAGCAGCGAATGCGGATTCTTCGCCATGATTCACCAGAGTTCGTAAGGGACCTGCCGGTCGAGGCAGTGTTCGTGGAAATGGGCGACGCGATCCTCGGCGTACGCGCCGCCGAATTCGATGAATCGCTTGTAGCGTCCCGCCGCAGACCGCAGCGCGGCATCGGGCACAGCTCCCGTGTCGCCGGAACGGGCAATCTCGTCTTCGCCGACCCAAACGCATCCCGCCCATTCGCCTTGCCTGCGGTAACGAAGAAAAATCTCCGCGACGTGCAGGTCATGCGTCGTTTGGCAGAGATTCTTGACGCCCCGGTAGGCGATGCCTCCGAAAATCCGCTGGGCTCGCGGCGTCGCGTGAATCAATTCCGCCAAATTGGCTGGCTCCTTCCAACGCCGCCGGAGCTCGCGCGACACGCCTGCAAAGTCGGGTGTCCTCTCCGGTGGAGCCCAAACCAGCACGGGGTTTTCGAGCGGAAGGAGCGGGCGGACCAGCGCCTGAATCGTGGAGAGGAAGCCATACCCTTCGAGTCGTGAAATTCGTTTGCGGGCCTGACGCTTCCCAGCGGCGCCGCCCGTCCAAAATTCGCGTGCGAGTTGTTCCAGTGAGAAAAAACGCACGGCCCCGCACAAGGCGACGACCAGCTCTTGGTCGCGAGAGGTCATCATGGGTTCGTCCCCGGAGGATTTTTGCGCGGACGGCCGCGGCGACGCGGAGGCAATGGGGGCAAACTCTCCGAAGCCGGAAATAGTGCCGGATTCGGTTGGCTTGGCGGCGGCGAAATTCGTCTCGGAGGTTCGATTTTCTCCACCGGTTGCTCGGACGGCTTCGTTGAGGAATTCGGGGGCGAGGGGAGCGGCTCTTCGACGGGCTGATTTTGGAGCACTTCGGCAGCGTCATAGGCGCCTGCCAAAATGGAGTCTCGGGTCCAGCGCCGCAGAAAATCGAAAAAGGGAAGCATGCGACAACTCCGCGTTGGGGCGAGACGGAGGGATTTCCGGTCGCGGAGTCGATCGTAATTGCGGCTAAGAAATCGCGGGAGCCGATGCTCGGGGGAATCTCGGCCTGAAAAATCGCGTTGGGGTTTTTCGCCGCGCGGCAGGCGAGCCGTGCCTGCGTTCTGCCGTTTTGCGGCGCCCGCGATTCGTCGCAACCCCTTGCTCGATTGCGCGATTGCCGCGATTCCCGATCGAATTGATCGGTTCACGGAAAACAGCGGCGATGCGCGCCGACGCCCTCGGATAAAATGCCCGGAAAATCAGCGGAGGCTTTTTTGCGCAGACCGGAGAAAATCACCGTGCGCGGTCGCGTCGATGCCGTGCTCGACGAATTCCGCATCGGCCCGAAAAGCTATTTCGTCCTCGAACGGCTCGGTCGCCGCGAGCGATTTCGGGTGTTCGACCCGTCCGCCGGCCTAAACGGCGATTATCGCGTCGTGCATTTTCTTCCTCGGGGCAAGGCGACCGAGCAGCAACTCGAAGTGCTGCGGCGATTTTCCGAAAAGAACCTTCACTTTCCGAAAATCCTCGAATGCCAGCGGCGGCGCGACGACATCGCGCTGATCACCACCTGGGTTTGGGGGGTCAACCTCGCCGAATATCTGCGAGCCGTTCGCGAGCGGAAGCAGCCGCGGCCAAGCATCCCGGAATGTGTTCGGCTGGTGAATAAATTGGCCCACGGCCTCGCGCACCTGCATGTCAAAGCGAACGTCGTCCACGGCGATGTGAAGCCGGCGAACCTGGTTCTCGAAAAAGATCCCACCCGGCTCGTGCTGATCGACTTCGGCAGCGCCTGGCCGGCGGAACGAGCGACGCGAAAAGCCCCCGGCGACGGACTGACCGTTCCCTACGCCGCGCCGGAGCAATGCTCGGCGGACGCCGCCCCGGATTTTCGTGCCGATGTTTTTTCGCTCGGCGTGGTTCTCTTCGAAATGCTGACGCTCGAAATTCCATTCGAAGGCGCGGGCGGCCAAGCCGGCCTTCCCGAGAACGCGGGCGAATTTCCAGGGACCTGTGAAACTCTTTCCTCGAAAATTGGAGACCCGAGTCGATTTCCTCGCGACGCGGTGCGGTCGCTCGACGCCTTCTTGCAGGATTCTCTCGCCTTGGACCGCAACAAACGCTTTGCGAGCCGTAGCGAATGGCTCGATGCGTTCGACGAGGCGGCGCGGCGCTTCCGCGAAGCGGGACGATTGGGATTTTTCGGGCGGACCTTCCTGAGCTGGCTCGACCGACTTTCGGGAAGGTGATTATTCGCCAGGAGGCAGAAGCCCTTTTTGACGCGCGCGGCGATGCGGAGGACGCCAGGCGAACCCATCGCCGCACTCGCTGTGATACAGCTTTCCGTCGTTGCCCTGGACCCCGTGGATTTTCTTGACGACGCTTCTGCGTTCGGCCTCCGTAGCAGCTTTCGGAAAGCCCAAAGGGCAGCCCGCGCACAAGGCGGGGTCGGGTGGCTCGGGCGGGGGAGCTTCGGTGGCGGATTTGCGAAGCGCTTCGCGAAAGCGCGGAAGTGTGGTTTCCACGGCTTCCCGGAGTTCCTTTCCGACCGGCACCGCAACGCCCTCGAAGCGGTCTCCGAAAAGAACCACTCCATAGGGGCTTTCGCCTCGCTCGCATGCTTCGAGCAAGCGAGCGTATGCGGCCAAGCGGATCTCATGCTGCGGGTAGATCCAAAAACGGCCGCTGTCGAAATGAGCGGACTCCAGTTTGATGACGGGAATGCGGAGCGACCCTTTCCTCAACACCCTCCAGGGACTGCCCACAAGACCCGTTTGCTCGTCGCGTAGCGGCTCTTGAAGCCGTACGGAATCGAATCCGGCCTTCAGCAGTTCCCACCAAGTCACCGGCGTCGCGCTGGAGGCGTCCGCAGGCGGCTCTTTCGGAGACGCCTGGAGGGCCTGCCGCCGGACATCCGCAAGTCTCATTACGACAGCAAGTTCTCGAACCCAGAATCGACCGAGCACGAAAAGGGCAACCGCGGAGATCGCGGCCACGGCCTTCACGCCGAGAACGACGCTCGTCACCCCGGCAACGATGAGAACCGCTCCGCCAGCAGACCATCGGCCGAATCGACTCAGCCAAACCGCAAGCTGCTCCTCGACTGCAGCGAGCGAATACTGCGGCATGAAATCGAGCCGGGGCTCGTCGTACTCCGGCTCTTCGTCCGCCTCGCGGCGTGCGGCCAGAAGCCCTGCCCGAGGGCAAAACACGAACTCGCCCAAGGTGCGGACGCCGACAGGGTGGGGGACCGGCGAACTCAAGGCTGCCACTCCTGAAGCGCGGAAATGATCGCCTTCATGTCGCTCGGCCGCTTGGTTCGCGCCTTGCGGACCGCCTGATCGACCAGCGTCCGAACTTCACTTGGCACTTTCGCGGCCGCGAGGGCTTCCGCTTCCTTCCCTTTCGGAGGAAGGGCGCCGGCCGCCGCATGGACGAAGATTCGGCCCCAGCTGTAGACGTCCGTGCGCGCATCGACCGGCGCCGTCCCCGCGGCCTCCAGGGCGGAGTAGTCCGTCTCGGGCAGGCCGCCCGCCGGCGCGACCGTCGGATCGCCCGCGATCTTCGCGAGCTCGAAGTCGGTGAGCATGGCTTGTCCGTCGTCTTTCCGAACCAGGATGTAGGAGGGCGACAGATTGCGGCAGACGATTCCGGCGTCATGCAGAGACGCGAGACCCGAAGCGACGCCCAACAGAATGCGCCGCAGATCGGCCGGATGCAGGGGCCCCGGTTGCAGGGCCTTCTCAAGGCTCGTCCCGTCGGCCCACTCGTCGAGCACCCACCAAAGGCCGCTCCGGTCTGTGTCGGTTACGTCCACCAACTGAGCGATGTGAGGATGCTTGGGGAAACGCCGGCACACCTCGGCGTGTCGGCGAAGATGCTCTTCGATCTGGGCGCGTTCGCCGGTCGTCAGGTGACGGATTTCGTACGACTTGCCGCGAGCATAGTGATCCGGAAGCAAGCGGTGACGCAGTCGGACGATTTGATATTGCAGCCCGTTAAGCGTCCTTTTCCATTCGGTCAAACGCCGGTCCACTTCCCATTCGAGCACGCGTTCGCCTGATGGGACGGATTCGAGATCGACGCCGAGGGCGTGAAGTTCGTCGGGGTGCAGAAGTTCGAGGTGGTCCCGCACATTGAAGACCCCGGCGGCGAGATGCAAGGTCGTGAGACTTACTGGGTCGCCGTGAAACATTGCCTGCGCGGTACCCTTATCGAGACCAGCCTTCTCGCAGAACCTTTCAATCGTAAGGCCGAACTGTACCCGAAGCCGCGTCAGCGTCAGCGGATTGCCCCGAAATTTTCGCTGAGCCTTCATTCTCCCGCCGCCTTTTCCGCGCAAGAACCGAGATTCCCCCCAGACTCCGCTCGAAGTGTTTTTTCACCCTTGGTTTACTGACTCGGCGAGCAACGGGCATGACCCCGGAGCTCGTCTCGCGAGGCACGCGTCGTCTCACGGAGTCTTTCCCGACCGAGGAGAGTTAGAGATGCGGAAGAAGCCCGCCCTGAGCCGCGAATGCCTCGAAGCGTTGTCCGTGTGGATTCGTATGAAGTGCCCGTGCGCCGCAGAAGACCCTGAGTTCTTTCCGGGCCTGTGGGTCATCGTCGAAGACGAAGCCGCTCGCGCAGTCGCAGCGTCGCGTCAAGCAGTCCTCGCCCTCCAGAACAAGCCTCGTCCGAACTGAGGCCCCGCTATCCTTTCATTCCTCCCCGTCCCGGAATTCAAACAAACGACGGCATTGCGACGGACCGCAATGTTCCACGGCCTGAATTCCGTTCCTTCGATTCTTCGCATTGCTGCCCTTCGCTGATCGCGCTCCGCGATGAGCCAGGGGAAGCAACCGGCGAGCGCAGATCCCCTGACGCCGTATTTGCGCCGCCATTCAAGGAAGAACGTATGACGACGAATCGCAACCACGAGAAAGGAGCCACCCACACTACGAACGCAGCCATCGACAAGGACACTGGCGTCGAACGCGAGGCCCCCTTGTTCCCGCCCGGCCGCATGTGCGTCACCGACGAAGCCTTCGCGACGCTGGTCGCCGAAGACGTCATGAAGTCCCTGCTTCGCCATCTGACCGGCGACTGGGGCGATTGCGGCAAGGAGGACTGGAAGGAGAACGATTTCTCGCTGAAGGAATCGCTCCGCTTGTTCTCCGTCTACCACGACCGCAAGGGCACGAAGTTCTGGATCATCACGGAAGCGGATCGTTCCGCTACCACCGTGCTGCTTCCGAGCGAGTACTAGCCCGACCTTCCAGGTTTTGGCGGGGGGTTCACCCCCCGCACTTCCCGCCTCTCCGGCCGGGACCCCGTCCTCACTTCCGCGACTCCGCGTTGAACCGTCTCGCCGACGGCTCAACGGGGGGAAAGCAACCGGCGAACGCAGCCCTCCAAACCACTGCGTCGCCCTCATTAGGACGAAACGATGAACGACAAACACGACAAAGAGAAAGGAGCCGTAAGCGAAGACATCGCGGCAGAAGAAGTGGAAGCGATCGTCGGACACGCGGTGCGCGTCCGAATTTCGCAAGGCATCATGGCGAACTTGGCAGTCGAGGAAGTCGTGGATGCGATGGGTCGCCACTTCCCCAGCGCATTGAACGATGCCCTGCGAGCAACTGCGGCTCAAGAAGGCCCGGTAGTTTCGCACTTCCGAAGCCGCAGCGGGCAAGGCTTTTTGATCGTGACGGAGCCCATGTCCGCCCGGACGACGGTGCTCCTCGCTTCGGAATACGCCTTGACGCTCATGTAGTTCCCCGGAAGGGCGGGTATTCGCCCGCCCTTCCTCTTGTGCGCCAGGCATGTTGCGTCTCAGGAGGTGCAAATCCTCTGCGGGCGGTGATGGCCCGAACCGCAAGGCTAG
>JAIEPT010000049.1 GCA_019748295.1 Gemmataceae bacterium
GAAGAGCTGCTGGCAAGCATGAATCCGAAATGCCCGAAGCCGGCGCCCCCCAATAAAGGGATCCTCGATCAAGTCCTTCCCGTCCCCGACGGCTGACCCGCAAGTCCCCGCGCCTACCTCACTAAGCTAACCTCACTAAGCCAACCTCACTAAGCCCACCTCACTACGCCGCTTCCTCGAAGCTACCCGCTTGCTGCTACTGAGAATCCGCATATCGGACACGAGGACGTATTGGCCTTTATCGCCTACGGCGCCGAAGCCGCTGACGACCGGTTCGTCGAGGTTCCAATTAGCGGCGCCTCATGAAGTCCAAGCTCGACGAGAACTTCGGAAGGACGGCTCTCAGCGTATTCCGACGCCGAGGCCTTGACTGCGACTCCGTCCACGACGAAAATCCGGCTGGCATCGACGATCCCGACGTTCTTGCCGCGGCGGTATCGGAAGATCGCGTCCTCGCCGCACTGGATCGCGATTTCACCTACATTATCCTCAATTTCCCCGGATGCGACGGCCGGGGTCGCTCTCGTTCCATGGCAAACGAGCCTCCTCGGCCTTGGTGGCGGCCGTTCTCGATTCGTTTGGTCGGCTTGCGAGAAGAAACTGATTCGGGGAAATCTCTGAATCATTGAGCCAGGACGGATTCGCGAACACCGCATTGACGACGATCCGGCATCACGTCAGAGCCGTCCCCAAGGATTCAATCGTCGGCGCCATCCGCACTCGTCTGTCACACTGCAAAGGTCCGATGAAATGTCGATCGAATTCGTAAACCGCCGCGGCGACAAATACTACTTATTGCAGGGCAAGACCAAGACCGGCAGACCGATGTATTATGCCTCGCGCAAGCCGGACGGGGTTCACGTGGATCGTATGCCTGACGGCTACGAGTTTCACGAGAACCCGCGAAACGGCATCCTTTCGGTCCGTAAGGTTCGGCCAACCAAAGTGCTTCCTCAGGAGCGAGAGCAACTTGTCGCCTGGACTCGCGAATTGGCGGGAACCGAGTGCTTTCTTGTGGACATCGAGGACCACAGTCTCGTCGTGTACGCGCCGGGCGACGATCCCTCCGCACGTGCGGATCTGGTCAGTAGGTTGTTTGGCGGTTCCGCGGCCGACAAGTTGTCGCACCTGTCGTGGCTCGGTGCGCGTGCGACGTATTTCCCGATGCTTCGTTTCAGACTTGTGGACGAAGAAAATCGGCTCTATTCCGCGGATCGCTGGTGCTTCCTGGGATCGATCGACGATTGGTTCCCGCTGTCGTCCGGCAAACCGTTGGAGAGCCAAGCGAGAGCGTTCTTGCCGCATTTGGAGAAGAATTCCTTCTACGAGCTGATGTGACCGCTCCCAGGTCGGATTACGGCTGCAGGAAATCATGCGCGGGAGCTTGCAAAGGACCTACTAGAGATAGACACTCTCAAGACGACTCTCCTATTTCTGCTTTGATCGAGCGTCTCATGTCATTGATCCACGATTGCCCTCATTGCGGAAAACGCCTGAAACTCGCCAAGCCGGTCGCGGACGGCGTTCGCGTGAAGTGCCCGCAGTGCACGAACGTCTTCGCGGTCCGTGCGAAAGGCGCCGACCTCTCCGCGTCGAATCCTGTCCGCCCTAAAGTCGCCCCCCGCAAAGACCGCCCCCGCGTGAGGTCAGCCGCGGTGCAATGACAGACAACCGAACCCAGAATACGTTCTGCGGATGAACTTTGTATCGCCGCTGACCTCACGCGGAGCGTGAGGACCACTCTCACGCTCCGGGAGAGTCCGGGAGAGAGGCCGGGGGTGAGGGCGTGCGACGTGGCGTTACGCGAGAAAAGGCGCCCTCACCCCAACCCTCTCCTGGAGGAAGAGGGAGGTAGACTAGCTCCTGCCGCTCGCCTAAAGGCGATCCCCCGCCTTGATCGGCGCACTGTATGAGGGGCCATTGCCGAGGGGGCCGATCGATGCGGTTCAGAGGACGCTGCCACGGAGCGGCATCGCCAAGGCCAGATGGCCGTGCTGCATCGCCACGCTATCTCGTTGTCTGCCGCAACGGCCAACTTCTCATTACGGATCCGCCGCGTCCGCTTGATTCGGGTATCGGGAACCGCCATGCTTACTCTCGCTCGGTCGGTTTGCGTTCCGCCAGATTGCGGAAGTAACGCTGGATGATGGGGCCATATTCCTCGCCGTAGCGGCCTCGCAGATCTTCGACGACGCGAGCCCGCACTTCGCCGGGGAGTTCGCCCCACGGGCGGCCTGCGAACTCCTTCCAGGCTTCCGGCAGATCGGGCCCGTTGACGTTTGCGTTCGGCCCGGGAGGCGGATACTTGCGCGCGGTTTGGTCGCCCATCACCTTGGCGGCTTGCTGCAGCGATTGGGCGGCGGCCTTGAGTCGATTGGGATCGGGTTTGCCGACGGCTGCTTGGATCTTCGCCGACGATTCGGCGAGAGCTTGTGCGGCGCCGTCGGTATCCGGCGACGCTTTCGCCGACGTCGCGGCCGCTTCGTCCGCCTTCTTGCCAGCCATTTCGAATTTCAGCGCGGCTTCTTCCGCCGCCGCTTTCGCTTGGCTGACGGCGCCCTGCTCCGCTTCTTTCTTGCTTGCTCCCGCTGCCTTTCCGGCGGCATCGACATCCATCGCGGCTTCTTGCCCTAGCTTCTTCGCCTCGGGTCCATCGGCTTGCTGGGCGAATTCCATCAATTGCTTGCCGAGCTTCTCCGTATCCTTGACGAGACCTTCCCCTGCCCCGCCCCCTTCCTTCGCCGCTTCCGCGAGCGCCTTCACGATGTCGTCGTGGAGCCGGCGTTGCTCCTTGGCGAGGGCGGCCAGGTTTCCTGATTCGCCACGAAGCTTCTTTTGGTCGGCCGACTCTTTCTCCACATTGCGCGGGGCCGATTGAGGAATCGCGGCCGCGAGTTGCCGTAAGGCATCGCGGGCCAACTCCATCGAACCGTGGGCTTCCAGCGCTTGCTTGGCGGCGAGTTGTCGGGCGGCTTCGGTTCCGTGATCCGCCGCTTGCTTCACCGTTGCTCGCGCGGCATCAGGCGATTCGAGCTTGGCCGTCACTTCGCCGATTTCGCTCTGAGCCGTCGTCAATTCCTTCAATTTTTCGACGATTTGCTTGGGTTGCAGCTTCGCAAGATCGTTGCCCAGTTGTTCCAAATCATCGATCAGTCTCTGCTGCCGTTCGGCCAAACGCTTGGCTTTTTCGCGAGGGCTCGCCGCCAGATCCATATCGTTTTCCAATGCGGCCGCCAGCTTGGCGAGTCCAGCTTCCACCTTCTTCTGAGCGACGAGGGCTTCTTCGAATTTGCCTTCGCGGATGCGCTCGCCGGCGGCATTCGCTTCGACCGTCGGCACGGCGACGTTCGGCACGATCGGGCGAAGCTCCGTTTCGGAGGTCGCGGACTTTTTGCCGATGGCGTCCTGCCGCTCCGCGAACTGAGCCTCGAGATCGCGCACTTTCTTCTGCATGGCGTTCGCGCGATCTTCGGCGAGCTTGCGTTGCCGGATCGCGAGATCGGTAGCCTGTTTCGCTAATTTTTCCGCCTTCGTCTGCTGCATCTTGGCGGCGAGGGCTTTTCCCTGCGGGCTTTCGCGAGCCAGCTTCTCGAAGTCCTCAGCTAATTTCGCCTGCTCGTCCGCTAACCTGGCCGCGTCCTCTTTCGACATGGCGTCTTCCGCCTTATTCGCGATCGCATCTTCGCGAAGCGCGAGCCGTTCGAGTTCCTCTTGTTCCAACCGAGCCTGGGCCAGCACCTCGTTGACCTTCCGCAAGTCGGCAAGACGTCCGATCGCCTTCCGGACTTCGCCGTCTGCAACGTCAATCTCTCGCTCGCGCATGGCGGCGATTGCATCCTTCGCGGATGCTTTGGCAAGTGCCGCCTCGCTGGTCCCGAGTTCGCGACGCGAGACCTCCTGCGCCAGGCGACCAAGAGGAGCTAGGCCCGACAACCCGAGCGTCTTCATGCTGAGGCGATTCAGCCGTGTCGCGGCTTCGCGGTTGAGCGTCGTCAACGCATCCAGACGACGAGCGATTTCCGCGGTAACGCCAGTCGCCTGATGGAACATGGGCCGGACGGCTTGCAGGTCTTTCCGTTCCTTCTCAAGCTTTTCGCGAATGGCATCAAGTTCCTGCGCGATGTCGTCGCGTTGTGCGAGGATCAGTTTCTTGTGCCAGGGTTCGGCCATGGGCTCAACCCGATACTCCAGCCATCGGCCGCCATGCTCGTCGTCCGGCGGATCGGCGATCCTCTGCGGCAGCAGATCGCTTGGCGGCAGATTGAATCCCACCTCACCTTTGGCAAGACGGCGGCCGTCAATGGCGCGAAGACGAAACGCGATGCGGTCGCCTTGCTTCGCTTTGCCGTCGAGCGGAAACAGGATGTCCGCGGCCGCTCGTGCCTTGGCCTTACCCGCATACAGCGGCATGGAACTAACCGGGCCAGTGCCCACGCGCCATTCCAGATGCATCTGCTCCAGACCCACCGCGTCCTCAACGATTGCCTTGAGCCGCAAGCGGTCCCCGACTGCGGCAACCCTCTCGGCGGAAGCCGATCCATCGTTGAGCGGTTCGACGATGAGCGGTGGATCGTCAGACCAAACGCTCCACGAAGCCAACGACGTTCGCCACGTCACGCCTTCTTCGACTTCCGTTTCGAGAATCGCCTCATGCTGTCCAGGCCGATCCGCTACGGTTCCCCAAATCCAAACGTCATCAGTATTCACAAGCGGCGTCGTTTGCGTCACTCCGCCGACAACGTGATGCACGCGAACCAAACGTGCCGGCCGATCGAGGCGAAAGGCCCAATCGATGCCGGAATACTGAAGGGCGGCAAACGTCGAATGGTTTTTGAGATTCTGGTTGGGATGAAGTGCTGACGCATAGGCCGGCGCTTTCACCTGAAGACGCGTTTGGACCAGCTTGGCCGGATCGATCGCGCGCAAACGAAAGGGCCCCACGGTCCTGCTGCCTACCTTGAGGCGCCACTGCGTATCCGCCTCATCGGCAATCGCGACATGGCTGAATGATCCAGCACCATCCGCATGAAGCGTCAGGGGCGGCTTTCCTTCGATCAGCAGTTCCGCACGTTCCGGCAACCGCGATTGGCGCGCATCGGCAACCAGTTTGGCCGTGATGACGACGCTCTCGCCTTTGGCGACCGCCACATCGCCCGGGAAGACGTCCACGTCAAAGCCATGGACGCGATCCGTCCATGCCAGCGACAGCCGCTTCGCGAATCGGGCATACTCCGCCGACGCCAGCATCGGCGCCGTCGCGAGCATCAGCGCCAAGCCGGCCCATTTTGCGAGGCGAAACGTCGATTCCAGCGAACAGGCTTCGCGGACATTCTTGCCTTCCAGCAATTGGGCCGCTTCCTGGCCAATCGCTTCGCCCCAGGTTTGATCGCCATGCCATGCTCCGCTTGTTTCCGCATCGACCGCGGTGACGACGCGCTCGCCAAGCTCGGGCCAACGTCGCTCCACGGCGATCGCCAGCGCATGGGCGCTGTCGCGCTGCAGTCCGCGGACGACGGCGAGGGCCGTCCCCGTAACGAGGACGGCTGCCGCAGTGCTCAACGCCGCGCGAAGAAATGGAACATCATCCGAGAGAAGAAGGTGGAACGCGAAGAGGATCGGCAACGACACCGAAACGGCAACGGCAAGCCATGCCAGCACGGTCGTGGAGCGGACCCATCGGCGGCGGCGTCGCAACGGTTGGAGGCGGGGAAGCAGGCTCACGCGTCGATCTCGCGGCCAAGGAAGGAGGCGCTCCGATTGTACCACGCGGGGCGTGCGGATCGATAGAAATGCCGATCAGATCAGCGCGCAAAAAATGGGGGCATTCCGGAGAGTCCCCTCGCGAAATGCCCCCAACGCCTGGGTTGGACATCCATCTAATTCGCAAAACGCAGCAGCTCCTCGGCCACCACGGAAGCGTGGGTGATGGAAGCGAGGTGGCCGCAGTTGAGCAGCTTCACCAATTTCGCTCCCGGAATCCCCTCGCTTAAGTTCTGCAAGCTGCGAGCGGAGACGACGACATCCTTCTCCCCCGCCAAGATCAACGTCGGCGCTCGGATTCGGCCGAGCTGATCATCAAGGTTGTACGTTTCGATCAATCCCAGGCGATGAGCCATCATCCCCTGGTCGGTCTGCCAAATTTGGCGAACCACGAACTCCGAAAGAGCGTTCGATCCTTGCGATTGTCCGAACAACAAGTTGAAGAACTGGTTGACGAACGCGCTATCGGGGGGAAGCGGGAATCGGCTCAGCACCGTTCGCGCCACCTGTTGAATCAGGCTGGGTTCGAACCTGGCTCCAACACCCTGGACGGCAAGTTGCCCCACGCGTCCTGGGTGTTGGACGGCAAAATCCAGCGCGACGACGCCTCCGAACGAAAACCCGAACACCATCGGGCGTTCCAAACAGAGGCAATCGAGGAAGTTTCCGAGATCGCGCCCCAGGTCGTTCAGACCGAAGGGACGACGAAGCGCGAAAGAATCATCCTCGCCACGAAGCTGATAAATGATCACCCGACGCGACGGGGCAAGCAGCTTCGCTAGAGGACCCAAAAGCCCCATTCCGCCCGCAAGACCCGGAACCAGTACAATGGGAGAGCCTTCGCCCCATTCCACATACTCGGCCGTGTAATGCGTGAGGTGGGCGCAACCAAACGTCCCGCCCGGGGGCGCAAAGTCATCTCCGTGGGCACGAAGCCAATCCAAAGATGCTTTCACAATCGGTCCTCACTGGCGAACATTCAACGCAAAGAGCGGGCCAAAGCCCAGTTCCGAATCCGACAACCGTCATAAGTCCAACGCGCATCTGTGCAATCTAAAATCGGCGACGATTTACGATTGCAGTTCGGCGCAGCGGTTCGCTACAATTTCGCTGACGCTTCGGCGCTTTTCGGCGCTGAGAAAGCGCCATCGCCCGCCTGCCTATTCGATCCGTTTTGCAATGCGATGTAAAGCGGACTTCGTTCGGACCTTAAATGCGATCATTCTTGTATCGGGCTACTCGACGCCGTTTCCTTAGTCTCCTTCTCGGTGGGCTTGCGTTCCTCTATGCCTTCTCCCTTCTGATCTACGTTCAGTTCATCCCCGATCTGGGGCTGCGGTCTGCCTTCACGACGGCTCTCAAGGCACAGCCGAAACACGTCGAGGGGACGCCGCCCCCTGTTGGCTCCATCATCCGGAAGGTGGGAACGCACACCATCAAGAGCTGGTCGAATCTGGTGAAAGCCCCCTTTTGGGTCCAACGCGATTTGGCGTACATCCAACAAGCGAGCACGCCGCTTCCAGAATGGGTCAAGCAGGAAGAAGAACCCGCCGGGGACGAGGCAAAGACCTGGATTCGGATCGAATACGATCCGCCGGGCCAGGGAGCCGAGCAAAAGGTCGCCTGGTGCTTGCTGAGTCAACTCCCGACGGAGGAACGCATCCCGACGGTGCTGTGGTTCCTCCTCAAGGTGTTTTTGTTCCTCATTGGAATGCTCGCTTACTGGAAGCGTTCCAAAGAGAAGGCGACGACCCTCTTTTACTTCATGACCATCGCCACCTTGGTGGCGTATACCGGCGGCTATCACTGGTCGCAACTCGCGAATCACCCCGTCTACATCCTGGGGTTCATGTTCGCGGGCGTCCTGATGCCGGCGCTTGCCTTGCATTTCTACCTCGTCTTCCCGCGGCCTAATCCGTTGCTGCGTCGATACCCGCGCCGCATCCAATGGGCCATGTACGGCATCCCCGTCGCGTTCCTCGTCGTCATGCTCACGTGCTACATCCTCATTCGCATGGATGTGCGCAACAACGGCGACGCGGCCCAACCCCTCGAGTTCCTCGCCGGCGTCGTGTTCGCCTATCTCGGGGTGGCGGGCCTCTACTTCTTGGCTTCGATCGGCTGCCTCTTCTACAGTTGGACGAAGGCACAGGAAACGCTTGAACGCAATCAGGTCAAATGGATTCTGCTCGGCTCCGTCGCGGCCGTCGGTCCCGTTGCGTATGCCGTTTACCTCGCGATCTGGCAGCCGAATCGCTTCGCGTCCGGGGCAGGCACTTGGCCCATTTTCGCCGCCTCCGCCCTGCTCACCTTGGCGTACATCATCAGCATTACCCGCTACCGACTGCTGGAAGTCGACAAGCTGCTGACGACTTCGGTCGGCTACTTCCTCTCCAGCTTTCTCGCGGCCATCCTTTACTACGCCCTCGTCTTCATCGGCACGCTGATCTTCAATCAGGTGCTCACCGGCCCAAAGTTGGCCGAGACGTTGGCGGTCAGCGGATCGGCTTTGATGCTCCTCGTCGTCCTCGATCAGGCCCGCTGGCGCATCCGCAAAGCGCTTGATCGGCGTTATTCGCATGACCAATCGCAGCTCGATCGCACCTTCGAGCGCATGGGAAAAGCGATCGAGCAACTCGTCGATCCCCAGGCCCTCGTCCAGAAACTCCTGCAATCGACCACCGATTTGCTCGGCGTGCAGCAAGCATCCGCCTTCGTGCGCGACGGCGAGCGGCTTGTGCTCGCCGCGTCGATCGGAGGGCCGCCTCCCATGGCGGAACTGGCCCCCGGCTTCCCGCTCGCCGAGAGCCTCATTCAGGGCCGGGTGATGCTCGGCAAAGTCCGCACGCCGCATCTGCTCACGCCCGCTCAGAAGCAACTGCTCTTCTTGGGCGGCGAAGTAGGTCAACCGATTTTGGACGAAGGCCGACTGCTTGGCTTCCTGGTGCTCGGCCCCAAGGAAACGGGTTGGCGGCAGCAGGATTTCGATCTGCTCTCCGCCTTCGCTCAGATCGGCGCCCTCGCCCTGGAAAATGCCGAGGGGCATCGCACCATCGAAACGCTGAACCAGGATCTGCAGGGAAAGATCAAGAAAATCGGCGAACAGCAACGCCGCATCTTCGCCTTGCAAACGCAGCTTCACCGGCAATCTCTGGGCTCCGAACCGCCCGCAAACACGGAGATGGCGATCACCGAGGAAAACAGCTCATCGCCAGCAGCGACGCCGCCCTCTGCGGTCGTCGGCCCCGGCGGCGTCGTGGGTTCGGGCGAAGAGGTCAGCAAACTCAATGCACTTGTTCGCAAAGTCGCGGCGACTGATGCCGTCGTGCTGATCCGCGGCGAATCGGGGACCGGCAAGGAACTCGTCGCCAAGGCCGTGCATGAAACAAGCAACCGCGCCGAGAAGCCGTTCGTCAAAGTGCACTGTGCCGCCCTCTCGTCGAGCCTGTTGGAAAGCGAACTCTTCGGCCATGTGAAAGGAGCCTTCACCGGCGCCCATCGCGACAAGATCGGCCGTTTCGAACTCGCTGACGGCGGTACCTTGTTCCTCGACGAAATCGGCGACGTCAGTCTTGAAGTTCAAACCAAGCTCCTCCGCGTCTTGCAAGAGCGAACCTTCGAGCGTGTCGGCTCCTCCGATTCGATCAAGGTCGATGTCCGCATCCTCGCGGCCACGCACCAGAGCCTCGAATCGCTGATTCGGCAGGGGAAGTTTCGCGAAGACCTGTTCTACCGGCTGAACGTCTTCCCCGTCGTCGCGCCCCCCTTGCGGCAACGCGTCGAGGATATTCCTGAACTCGCGATGCACTTCGTCCGCCTGTCGGCCGCTCGTTGCAAAAAGCCGGTGAAGGGACTTGATGACGAGGCCTTGCTTGCGCTCAAGAACTTCTCGTGGCCTGGAAACATCCGCCAGCTCGAAAACACCATTGAGCGGGCCGTCGTGATTGCCGAAGGCGAAATAGTCACCGTGGACGAATTGCCGCCCGAATTGTTCGCTGCTCCCCGCGAGACCGGCAGCGCGTTGAGGCCTTCCTCGTCATTCGCCGCGACAACCAGTGTTTCAGGAATGCACCGGACGAACACCATACGATCGGAACGCGAACGCATCGAACGCGAACGGATGCTGGAAGCCTTGGCGTCGGCGGGGGGGAACAAAGCCGAAGCCGCCCGCGTCCTGGGCATCGCCCGCAGCACGCTTCTTAGCCGAATGAAAAAGCTAGGCATCGAGTAGCGGGACTAGAAGCGAAAGCGTGAATCGCCCGCTCTCCCCCGCATGCGAGGGGAGAGGGGCGATGTTAGCCTCTACTTGTTCCGTCGAACGAACGGTCAGCACGAACGGTCAGCACGAACGGTCAGCACGAACGGTCAGCACGAACGGTCAGCACGAACGGTCAGCACGTACGAGCCCGTCACTCCGCGGGAACAGCTTGTTATCACCACTCGGTAGGCGCCGGCACGTTGGGAGGAAAGTAGTCCTCACGCTCCGAGCTTGTGATTTTTTGCCGAAAACTCGAAACGACCCCTCAAAAACTTCGTGTTTCAGAGGGGTTTTTCCGGCGGTTCGGCAAAAAATCACAAGCTCTCCGCGTGAGGTCAGCGAGAGTGGTCCTCACGCTCCGCGTGAGGTCAGCCGCGATGCAAGGTCAGACGACCGTGGGAAACAAGTATATTCACTTGTTCGAAATGGGCTTCGTTGTCCAGAGAATGAAAATCCGACAAGTCAATAAACTTGTCGCCACGAAGAAATCAGCGAGCTTGCACGCCTTCGATGTAAGCGAGCGTTTGCTCCAGTGGGTTCTTTTCGGCGCGTGCTTTCAGGGCGGCACGCACGCGGATCAGGAGTTCCGCTTTGTTGACGGGTTTCGTGAGAAAATCCGCGGTCCCGGCATCCACGGCTCGGTCGATGTCGGCTCGTTGATCGAGCGCGGTGACCATGAGAACAACGATGTCGCGGGTGGCAGGGTCGGCCTTAAGCCGTTTGCACACTTCGAACCCGCTGATTTTCGGCATCATCACGTCAAGCAGCACAAGGTCCGGCTTGAACTCGCGAACCTTGCGGAGCGCCTCTTCCCCGTCGCCGGCGAATTCGACGTCGTATTCCGTCCCCGACAGATACGCCTCCAAAAGCTCGGCGCCCTGCGGTTCGTCGTCCACCACCAGAATTTTCGGCTGTTCGGCCTTCGTCATGAATGCACCTGGCTTCGATCCTTCGTTCATTCCCCTTTGACCCGCCGCCCTTGCTTCACCGCGGCGTGTTTCTTCTTGTCTTCGATTCGGCGTTCTTTCGATCCCCGCGTCGGCTTGGTCGCTTTCCGGACCTTCGGCGCATGTCGAGCATCTTCGACGATGGTCGCCAGCTTTTCGATGCAATCTTGCCGATTGCGGTCCTGGTCGCGGAAACGCTGCGACGTGATCGTCAGCGTCCCATCGGAATTGAAGAAGCGGACATGGCGAAGGGCGAGGCGGATTTTCACGTAATCCGGAATGGCGGTGCTGGTCTGCACCTTCCAGATGAGCGACGCCTTGGATGCGACTTTGTTGACGTTTTGGCCGCCGGGGCCGCCGGATCGAGCAAACTTCCATTCGTACTCGCCGTCCGGCAATTGCAGATTCGTATCGATCTCGAGCATGACGGCTTCTCGTGCGAGCGGGCATGGGCTACCGGTTAGTGTACGAGAAAGCTCCAGCGTTCCGAAATGCAATTGCGGCCGATTCGTCGGATTTCACGACAAAGATGCAGAGGCAAGCGGCAATTGTGTTTCTCCCCTCTTCCTCCGGGAGAGTCCGGGAGAGGGGCCGGGGGTGAGGGAAAACCACAAACATCGAACGCTGAAAGCGTTCGCGGTCCACTCCGTACGCCCGAGGTATTTGCGGCGCCCGCAAAGCATGGTCAGGCATGTCTTGATTGCCG
>JAIEPT010000008.1 GCA_019748295.1 Gemmataceae bacterium
CCTAGCCTTGCGGTTCGGGCCATCACCGCCCGCAGAGGATTTGCACCTCCTGAGACGCAACATGCCTGGCGCACAATCAGAAAGGGAAGATCGAGGATGCTTCGATCTTCCCATCACGCATAGACCTCGATCTTTAGCAATCCTTTACTTCTTCGCCAGCGCCGCCTGGGCCGCCGCCAATCGCGCAATCGGCACGCGGAATGGCGAGCAGCTTACGTAGTTCAGCCCGATCTTGTGGCAGAACTTGACGCTGTCCGGTTCGCCGCCGTGTTCGCCGCAGATGCCGATCTTGAGGTCCTTCCTCGAACCACGTCCGCGTTCCACGCCGATTTGCATCAGGCCGCCGATGCCGTCGAAATCGATCACCTGGAAGGGATCCTTGGGGACGATGTCGGCTTCGGCGTACACGCGGATGAAGCTGCCGTAGTCGTCGCGGCTCATGCCGAGGCCGGTCTGCGTCAGGTCGTTGGTGCCGAAGCTGAAGAACTCGGCTTCCTTGGCGATGTCGCCCGCCGCGATGCAGGCGCGGGGCAGTTCGATCATCGTGCCGACCAGGTACTTCACCTTCACGCCCTTTTCCGCGAACACCTTCTCGGCCGTCTCGCGGACGATCTTGGCCTGAGCCTTGAACTCCGCCAGGAATGCGACCAGCGGAATCATGATTTCGGGCTCGACCGGAGTGCCGGACTTCTGCACGTCGCAGGCGGCCTCGAAGATGGCGCGGGCCTGCATCTCCGTGATCTCGGGAAACACGATGCCGAGGCGGCAGCCGCGGAAGCCGAGCATGGGATTGAACTCATGCAGGCTCTTCACGCGTTCCTTGATCTTGTCGGCCGAGACACCCATTTCCTTGGCCATCTCCGCCTGTCCCTTGTCGTCGTGCGGCAGGAACTCGTGGAGCGGCGGGTCGAGCGTGCGGATCGTGACCGGCATCCCCTTCATCGCCTTGAACAGGCCGGCGAAGTCGGCCCGCTGGAAGGGAAGGAGCTTGGCGAGCGCGGCCTTGCGAGCTTCCGGCGTTTCCGCCAGGATCATCTCGCGCATTTCCTTGATGTGGTCGAAGAACATGTGCTCCGTGCGGCACAGGCCGATGCCTTCGGCTCCGAACGCTACCGCTTGCTCGGCCTGGTCGGGTTGATCCGCATTGGTGCGGATCTTCAGCGTGCGGACGCTGTCGGCCCACTTCATCATCTTGTCGAAGAGCTGATAGGTTTCGCTCTCTTCCGGCTTCATCGTCTTGCCGACGAGCACCTGCACCACTTCGCTCGGCTTGGTCGCGATCTGGCCTTCCATCACTTCGCCGGTGAACCCATCGACGCTGATGAAATCGCCTTCCTTGAAGACCTTATCGCCGACGGTCATCGTCCGCTTTTCGTAGTCGATCTGCAGGGCATTGCAACCCACGATGCAGACCTTGCCCATCTGGCGGGAGACGAGGGCCGCGTGGGAGGAGGCGCCGCCGAAGGCGGTGAGGATGCCGTCGGCCGCCTGCATGCCGCGAAGATCTTCGGGGCTGGTTTCGCGGCGGACGAGGATGACGCCCTTGCCGTTCTTGTGGACATACGCCTCGGCGTCGTCCGCGAAGAACATGATCTTGCCGGAGGCGGCGCCGGGGCCTGCATTAATGCCCTTGGCGATCGCCTTCGCCTTCTTCTTGGCGGCGGGGTCGAAGATCGGCTGAAGGAGCTGGTTCAGATCGTCCGGCGGAACCCATTCGCCGCTGATTGCCGTTTCCTTGGTGATCTTGCCTTCGTCATGGAAATCGACGGCGAACTTCACGGCCGCGAAGCCGGTGCGTTTGCCGTTGCGGGTCTGCAGCATCCAAAGCTTGCCCTTTTGGATGGTGAACTCGATGTCCTGGACGTTCTTGTAGTGGTTTTCGAGGGTCTGGCGGACCTCCAGCAGCTGCTTGTAGCTGGGGGGCAGATCCTTTTCCATCTCGGCGATTTTCTTCGGAGTGCGGATGCCCGCGACGACGTCTTCGCCCTGGGCGTTGATCAGGTATTCGCCGTAGAAGACGTTTTCGCCCGTGGCGGGGTCGCGGGTAAAGGCGACGCCGGTGCCGCAGTCGTTGCCCATGTTTCCGAAGACCATGGACTGGATGTTGACGGCCGTGCCCCATTCGTGCGGGTAGCCGTATTGCCGGCGATAGACGATGGCGCGATCGTTGTTCCAGCTATTGAACACGGCCATCATGGCGCCGCGGACCTGCTCCATCGGATCTTCGGGGAAGTCCTTCCCGGTTCGGTCCTTGACGGCCTTCTTGAACCGCTTCACGAGTTCCTTGAGTTCGGCCACGTCGAGATCGTTGTCTTCCTTCTTGTGTTTCTCGTGCTTGAGCTTCTCGAGGATTTCCTCGAAGGGATCAACGTCGAATTTGCTCTGCGGCTTCATGTCGAGGACGACGTCGCCGAACATCTGGACGAAGCGGCGGTAGCAGTCCCAGGCGAAGCGTTCGTTCCCCGTAGCGGCGACGAGGCCCGCGAGGGTGGCTTCGTTGAGGCCGATGTTGAGGACGGTATCCATCATGCCCGGCATCGAGACGCGGGCGCCGGAGCGGCAGGAGAGCAGGAGGGGATTTTTGGCGTCGCCGAACTTGGCGCCCATGACCTTTTCGGTCTTGGCGAGAGCCTCGGCGATCTGGGCTTCCAGTTCCTTGGGAAGCGTTTTGCCGTTGGCGTAGTAGTAGTTGCAGACTTCGGTGGTGACGGTGAAGCCGGCGGGGACGGGGAGCCCGATGAGGGACATTTCGGCGAGGTTGGCCCCCTTGCCGCCGAGGAGGTCTTTCTGCTTGCCGTTGCCCTCAGCGGAGTTGCCGCCGAAGAAATAGACGTACTTTTGAGCCATCTGGAGAATCCTGTACAGAGACGAAGGTGGACCATCTGCGCGGACTAGCCGAGGGAGTCCGCCATTTGGGCCGAAAATCGCGGGAAAGTCAGACGTGTTTTAGGGATGAGGCGTTGCGGGGCAAGGCGAAGGGCGCCGCTGCTTTCAGAACGGATCAAGCGGTTGCGACATTCGCCGCATGCGATAAAATCCTGTACTTGCAATGCGAAACGCAGCACGAAGGGCAGGTCAAGATGATCGAATTTCGAATTTCAAATGTTGGCGGAAAACCAACTTTAGGCTGGCTCGCTTTGGTGTGGCTCAGGCAGCCCAATTCGCCCTAAAAAGAATGCGAATCTAAAGCTGAAATGCTCAAGATATGGAGATTTGAGTTCACATCGCCGTTTTGCAGTGCCATCCTTCAGTTGTCGATAAACAAACGCCGTTTGCATGGTGAAGTAGCGCTTGAAATCCGCAGTCAGTTCGGGGAGACCTTCGTTTGCCGCGTCGGCGTCTTGAGGGGCCGCCTCGAAAAAGTGGTATCTCTTATCATCGTTTTGCTGAATCCGTTTCCAGTCTCTCGAAGGGATTTCGCTGCCGTTTCTCGGCCGCTTCAACGCTTCGGCGCGCGGCAGAGGGCAGAAAAGAACATTAGGGACTTGCTCCTCGTTTTTTGCCCGTGCATTGAAGTCTTGAACCAGGTCGCAGCCTTGAGTCATAACAATTGCGAACTCATGAACTACGGGCAGAACGGCAATAGGCCGGCGAAAGTCAATTGCAGATGCCAAGGAAGATTCGGCAACCATGAGTTGGATTATGCCGGATACGATTTCAGCTTGCCGCAAGCATTCGTTGAAATTCGGCGAATGGGTATAAATCTGGCTGTCCACGCCTCATTCCTCGGTGACTGGAAAGACAGGCGCCGCCTCTGGTTCGAGCATTGAGCATGAGATTGGCTCAAACTCTTGAGACGACGTCAGAGCCGAGGGCGCCTCTCCGTAGTAGCTTTTCATTTCGAACAGGGAGCCAAGCAACTCGGAAAGTCCCCGAGCCGGCAACTGATGCGTCAGCATATGACAGAGCAGGCGCGTCGATGCCTCAACTGATAAAGGGCGGACATTGCCGTACTCCGAGGGGCAGATCTCGAAGTAGGCCTGCAGCCCGTCTTCGGGGGGAGTCAGCAAAAACGTTACGTTCCACCCGTCTCCTTCTGCGTTCGCATCATCCTCATGATTCGCTTCGCACCGTTTCCAAGAAGTCGTTGGTGAAGCATGACCGGAAAAAACTTCCTGCCTGCCCTTGTAGGACATCAAGTCTAGAGGCGACATCGTCTTTCCCTTTCTTCACTGAATGAAATGTGTGAGATTCAATTGAAAACGCAAATCGCTTCGGCGATTTGTCAGCGACAAGTCCAAAACTAGCTTCTAGTGTGCCGGCTTCGTCGGGAAGCGAAAACGAACAATTTGATCGGAAGTTCTTGATCGGAGGAAAAATCCCTTCAGTGCCCAAAGGGCCAGCGACCCAGGGAGCAAGAATACTCGACCAAGGCCGATCTTCGGCATCTAGTTCGCCCGGACGAACTGAGTTCTTGTATTTAACGCAGGTGTGCGTGAAATACGCGGGCCTGTAAACGTCAACTAAAGCATTGACCGAAAAAAGGAATCGATCTCTCAGCGATTCCCATCGGTCGTAAAGTTTCGTCGTCAACACGAGGCTTTTCTGCGATAGGTTCAGGACCGTCGACTTGTCTTCGGTCGAAAACAAATACGCCGGCTCACCCATCAGGGAGAAGCTTTGCTCGAACGATTTGGCGACGGCTGGCGGAATTCCACTCGGGAGTGTCGGCATTTTTACCGACATCTGACGTTCGACCAAAGGAAAAACGAGCCGAATGACCTCTTGGAAGTCCGAAGGTAGTTTAGCCGCGATAGCCAAAATGGGTGGAAAGCTGACTTGGCACTTGGCCTCCTCAACTGGGTTCTTCTTGAGAACAAGTCTAGGCGTGTCGCCAAACGCCACAGAATGACCCCTGTTGACCGCACTTCAATCGCATCTATTTGCATCTTATCGAGTTGAATCTCAAGATTCCAGACGCGACCGGGCGTATCGTTGCGGTGAAAAACCAAGGAAGTCGATGTCTGCATCGCTGCAAAATCCTGGATCTCTTCGATGGGCCTTTTTCTGGCCATCCATCCGCCGGAAGGACACCGCCACCTTTATTGAACTGAACTGAACTTTCATGATTCTAGTTGAACTTAGCTGACCGAAATCCTACCTTGGTCAATGTGTCGGAACACTCAGCCTTTTTCAAGCTCGGTTGTGAAGGCCTTCAGAGAGGTAGTCGTATGTCCAGCTTTGTAGCCCGTATCGATGATGTGCCGGCTCTGCTCGGAAGTTGGGAGCAGATGCTGAAGGAAGCGAGCGGCTCTCAGGAGTTCACGGCGAACGAAGAAGCAATTGCCACCCTTGACCAGTGGCCGCGTATCAAGTGGCTGTACTACTGTGACGATCAGGACGGCAACACCCTTCGAATCTACGACGCCGAACACCTCGATCATTTCGGGGGATGCTACTATCTGGAGCTTGACGGATATAGGAAGGAGCATTTCGAGCGGGTCGTTATCCGAGGGCGGAAGATGTGGTCCGGCGATCAGGCTGCCCTGAACAAGCCGGCCTCGCTGAGAAATCGGTTCAGGAACAATCCGGCGTGGAAACTTTACTCTGCCCGTCAATCACCGATGCGGCCAGGGACTCAGCCGCCAAGTGAGTTGAAGATGCAGGTCAAACGAGCGAATCCCTCCACCGTGGACATTCAGGCCGGCATGTTAAGGGAAAGGCGGTTGTGGTATTTCGAAAGCGTAAATCAGCTTCCTCCGTTTGACCCCCAGCAGAGTGTTCGTCAACCCCAACCGACGACGCCAACAAGCCTGTTTGAACGCCTCAGAGCAATGCGTGCCGTGGCCAGCGGAGGGGAGCCGAAAAACTAGAATGACTTCCGGTTGCGGCGGCGATTGAATACGCCGACCAGCCGACCAAGACGCTAATTTTTCTTGGCGGGGCCGTCGTCCCCGAACTCGCGTTGCAGGCGGGTCAGCAGTTGTCGAAGTTGCGCCAGTTCCGTCGAACGCGCTGGATCGTCGATCAAATCACGTGTTTCGTGCGGGTCGGTTTGCAGGTCGAAGAGTTGCCAGCGATCGATTTTCGGGTAGTGGATCGCCTTCCGCTTTCCATCGTAGACAGCCCTTTGCAGGTCGCGGTAAGCGAAGAATAGAGCGTCGCGGTGCGTCGTCGTTTTGCCGTGGAGCAGGGGGAGCAGGCTTTTTCCGGCGATGCCTTGCGGCGGCGCTCCCCCGGCGGCTTCGCAGATCGTGGGACAAAGGTCGAGCAGATAACACATCGCATCGCTGCGGCGATTTGCCGGGATGCCGGGCCCGGCCATGATCAGCGGCACGCGGACGGAGTGATCGTAGAGATTCTGCTTGCCCAATAGGCCGTGGCTGCCGATCGCCAGTCCGTTGTCGCCGGCGAAGATGATGATCGTGTTGTCCAGTTCGCCGCGTGCTTCCAGTTCGGCGAGGATGCGGCCGATCTGCGCATCGAGGTGAGCAAGCATCGCATGATAGTCCGCGAGATGGCGGCGAATGGCGTCCTTGGTGCGAGGAAACGCCTCCAGCTTCTCGTCGCGCACCTTCATCTCGCCGTTGTCGAAGGGATGTTCCGGCAGATAGTTGGCCGGCAAGGGCATGGAGGCGGGGTCGAACTTCGCATGCCATTCCTTGGGCGCCTTCCGCGGATCATGCGGGGCGGTGAAGGCGACATACAGCGCCCACGGCCCCTCTTTCGGGGCGGATTTGAGGAAACGGATCGCTTCGTCGGCAAATCGCTCGCTCACATGCTTGTCGGCCGCTTGCTCCTTGAGCGATTTCGCGAACGGGGCCTTCTCCGCGGGAAGATTCACGAGTTTCGCGGCGAAAGGATCGTTCATCCCGCCCAGGAAGACGTTTTTCGCACCGGGGAAACTCGCGATGGCTGAAGCCGCGCCGTTGTGCCATTTGCCCGTGAAGAACGTCCGGTAACCCAGCTTCCGCAAGATCATCGGCCAAGTGGCGACGCCGGTCAGCTGGCTATCCACGCGAAAGAAGGATCGGCCCGACAACATCATGGCTCGGGAAGGGACGCACACTGCTCCCTGATTTCCGCCCATGATGTACGAGCGGTCGAACCGCATGCCTTTCTTGGCCAGGCGATCGATGTTCGGGGTCAGGGCAACGGGGTTGCCATAGGCGCCCAGAGCGTCCGCCCGCAGATCGTCGGCGAACAGAAAGAGCACGTTCGGTCGTTTTTCCTCCGCTCCAGCGACTGGGGATAAAAGCAGGGGGATGACGAACAAAGAAAGCTTGAGCCGCATGCCGATCTCCATGGGTGTACTGGCGTGAGCGTACCGTCCAGATCGAGACCCTGCCATCTTGCGTTTCGGAAACGCAACATTTCGCGTCCAGCGGCGGGGGACGTTCTTGAGAATGTTTGACCAGCTTGGAAAGCGAACCTATGGTTGCATGACGTTGGTGCGCCCTTCCTCGACAGCCGCTCTTACCCCGGAGCGTGGACGTCCTTGAAACGAAGGCGCCTTCCCCACCAAGGAATGCTGCACGTGGTTAAGTCGTTCAGCGATATCGGGCTGCTCGGCGCGTACGAGATCCTCGAGAAAGTCGGGGCCGGCGGGATGGGCACGGTCTATAAGGCCCGCAATCCGAAAAACGGCCAAATCGTCGCGATCAAGGTTCTGTCGCCCGAGTACGTCGAAGACACGATGCTGCTCAAGCGATTTCGCCGAGAGTTCGACGTTGCTTCCAAGCTCGATCACCCGCATATCGTCCGCGTCCTCGAATATGGCATGGACGGCAATTATCCGTTCATCGTCATGGAGTACGTCGAGGGGACCAGCCTCGCGGCCGTCTTGCGCCGGCAAAAGCGCCTGAGCGAAGCCGACACCCTGCATGTGATGCTGCAGATCTCCGAGGCCCTGCACCTCGCCCACCAGAATCGCATCATCCATCGCGACGTCAATCCCGCCAACATCCTGCTCGACCCCCACGGCCAGACTCGGCTTATCGACCTCGGCCTGGTCAAGGAAACCGGCGCCAGCGTGATGATGACGCGGTCGAAGACCTGCATGGGGACGCTGATCTACGCGGCCCCCGAGCAGTTCGAGGATGCCGGAAACGTCGATGCGCGGGCCGATATCTACAGCCTCGGCGCCACCATGTATCAGACGGTGACGGGCGCCTATCCGTTCCAGTCGGGCAACACCTTCACCATGCTGCAGCGGAAGCTGAACAATCAGCTGACCGATCCGCAGAAGCTTGTCCCGGAACTAAGCCGACGCGTGGCCGACGCCATTCTCAAGGCGATGGATCCGCGGCCGGACCATCGACCCAGCAATTGTGCCGAATTCGCTTCGTTGCTGACGGACGACCATCATCTGGCTCGCTGGCACGTGCAGGACCAGCACCAGAAAGCGAAGCCGCGTTCGCGAAGCATTCGGCCCGCGCCGCCTGCCCCCATGAAACCCTTGCCCGCAGCGGTCATTGCCGCGGCGATTGCCGGGGAACCCAAGGAGGACGAACGCCGTCGCGCCAATCGCCATGCGTTCGGCGGACGCATGGATTGCCGGCCATTGCTCAAGACGATGGCCGATCCCGTGATGGCGGAGGCGATCGACGTTTCGGCGACGGGGCTTGGCATCGTGTCGCCGCGCCGGTTCGAGAAGGGTTCGCTGATTCAGATCGATTTTCCCCAGAAAGACCTCGGCGGACGCGATTCGCTGGTCGTCAAAGTCTGTTGGGTCCGCAAGCACAACGAAACGATGTGGAGCATGGGCGGGCGGTTTCATCGCCCCCTTACCGATGCGGAATTGCAGACGCTGCTCAGCCAGGAAATTCGCACCGTCGTCCTCGCCAAGTCCGACTTCGAAGCGTGATCAATCGCCCGCGCGGCTCTGCTGACGCAAAAATTCCTCCAAGAGCGTGGCCAATTTCGACCGCAGTTGACCGCCCGCTTCCAGCACTTCTTCATGACAGATCGGCTTGTCGCCGAGTCCGGCCGCGCGGTTCGTGACGCATGAGATGGCGGCGACTCGCATACCCAATTGTGCCGCGTGATTCGCTTCGCACGCGGTGGACATGCCGACCACATCCGCCTTGCACGACCGCAACGCACGAATCTCGGCGGGCGTCTCGTAACAGGGACCGGTTACCTGAGCGTAAATGCCGCGCGGCAACTCGATGCCGACCGCTTGGGCTGCGTCGGCAAGAAATCCGCGGAGCGGCGCGTCGTAAGGGCTGGGCCGAGGTTCGCCAAGACCGCCGGGGCCCGCCGAACGCCAGCATGCGGGACGCGTCCATTCGATGTGGTCTTCGATGGCGACCAGCGTCCCCGGTTCGAATCCGTCGCGAATCCCGCCCACCGCGTTCGTCAGCACCAGGGTTCTCACGCCCAGGCTATGGGAGAGCGAAACCGGGGCCTGCACGTGCTCCCAAGGATGCCCTTCGTAGCGGTGCAGCCGGCCGAAGAAGAGCAGCACCGGCGTACCGCACCACTCTCCGAGCACGACTTCGCCGCGATGGCCCGCGGCGGTCGCAGCCGGCATGTCGGGAATGTGGCGAAAACGGCAGGTGAGCAGGCGACGAAGGCTGCACTCGAAATCCCCCAGGCCCGATCCCAACACCACGGCAATGGTCGGCGGACGTCGCTCGGCTTCCGCGAGCAGATCGAAGTAGGCGTTGCGGCTAGGCGCATCGTCGTCAACGCTGCTCATCATGGGCCCTGGTTCAAGCCATCTTCGAGTTCAAGCATCTTCGAGATAGAAGAGCACGTCGCTGAGATTGTTGCTCAGTTCGCCAAGCCGCTGCCAGGCTCGTTCGTCCAGCGCTTGCCGAAGTTGGCCGATCAGGCGTTCCACTTCCGCCTTGTCTTCGGGCTGCATGGTGGGGATCAGCCGTTCCGCCTTCTCGATCAAGGCGCGAGCCTGCACCGTTTCGCGCTGCCCTTCGCGTGGGCCGGGCACCAGTTCCGGCGGCCCGCTCGCTTCCTCCTCGTCGCCATCCTCGCCGTTCTCGCCGTTCAGCTCTTCCATACCCGCGAACAGTTCCGCAAGGCGATCGCGGGCGGCCGACACCTCTTCGATGGAAGGGACATGCAGCGCGTTCCGAATCGTGATCTGCTTTTGAAGCCCCGACATTTTTTCCTTGGCCGACACCTTGAGGATGCCGTTCAAGTCGAGGTCGAACTGCACAACGACCTGATTGCCGCGTGAAACGCGGGCCAGTCCCTCGACCAGAAAGCTGCCCAACTGATGATTGTTGCGGACGTCGTCATTCTCTCCCTGATACACCTTGATTTCGACGATTTGCTGGTTGTCCGATGAAGTCGTGAAGACTTCGCTCCGGTTCGAAGGCAGCGGCGTGTTGCGTTTGATGATCGGCGAGAAGCAGTAGGGAGTTGTGAAGCCGTCGCGCTCGCCGAGGGTGTTGATGCCGAGCGAGTGGGGCGTGATGTCCACGAGGACGGCGCCGACGTTTTCGCCGGCGATCAAGGCGCCTTGAATCGCCGCCCCCATGGCCACGCACAGATCGGGATTCACTTCCTGATGCGCCGGTTGGCCGATGCGGGCTTCGAGCATCTCCGAAACCAGCGGCGTCCGCGTGGCTCCGCCGACAAGGACGACACGATCCAGATCGCGCGGCATCAGGTTGCAATCCTGCAACGCCCGCTGCACGCTGGCGAGCGTGCGGTCCAGCAGCGGCTGGATCAACGCCTCGTAATCGCGCCGCGACAACTCCATGCTCAGATGCAGCGGCCGACCATCCTTCTCGGCGATGAACTCCTCTTCGAGTCGAACGAACGGCTCGAACGAAAGCTGCCGCTTCGCCGCTTCGACGGCCCGCAAGAGTCGCGCTCGCGGCACCGCTTGGGCGGACAGGTCGATTCCATGCTCCTGCTGGAATAACCGCAGCACATGGTTGAGCAAGAGTTCGTCGAAGTCGTCGCCGCCGAGTTGCGTGTCGCCATGCGAGGCGAGCACCTCGATGACGCCCTGCTGCGCCTGCACGATGGAGACGTCGAAGGTGCCGCCGCCGAGATCGTAGACGAGGATCCGCTGCATGTGTTCGTGCGTCGGATCATACGTCAGCGAGGCGGCGGTCGGCTCATTGAGGATGCGGACGACTTCCAGCCCCGCGATCTCGCCCGCTTCCTTCGTCGCCTGCCGCTGGGCGTCGTTGAAGAACGCGGGGACGGTGATGACGGCCTTCGTGATCGGCACGCCCAGTTGAGCGCTCGCTCGATCCTTCAGCGTCTTGAGGATGAGTGCGGAGATTTCCTGGGGGCGATACGTCTGTTCGCCGAGCGTTACAGTTGCGTCTTGGCCCATCTTCCGCTTGATCGATTTGATCGTGCGTTCGGGGGCGAGGGCATACTGGTTCCGCGCGGCCCGGCCCACCAGCAATTTGCCGTCTTCGCCCAGGCCGACGAAGGAAGGCAGAATCGGGTCGCCGTCTTCTTCCAGCACGACTGGCTTGCCGTCGCGCAACACGGCAATTTCGGAGTTCGTGGTCCCCAGATCGATGCCGACGATGATGTCCGCCATGAGTTCCCTTGCTTGCCTGTTTGCCTTGGAGTAATTTTCCGCTTGCGTCTCCGTTGTGGAGCGGTCTCCGACCGCTCCACACGGCCCGACCGAAGGTCTCCATCATCCGCCCGCGGCATCACGCAGCTTCCGTTGTCCAAACAACAAATCGAGCGCAGTAGAGTCGAGAGGTAGCGCGGTGGTTTAGGGGCGGCCTATCCGTCCGGCCCTTTCGGGTGCCGGGGCCTCAA
>JAIEPT010000297.1 GCA_019748295.1 Gemmataceae bacterium
TGCGGGGGAGAGGGGAAGCTTTGCTGCCTCCACCAAGCCTCCGCATGCGATAGAATTCAGGCGACATCTCTCCTGTCGGTCCGAATCCGCACTGGATGGAGGAACCGAGCCATGAAGGACGCACCGCTCGTCGAATACGGCGCCCCCATTGATCCCGAGATCATGGTGAAGCCGCCGGATGTATCGGAACTGGAACTCGAACCCGGGCATCCGGGACTTGGCGACGAGGCATATGTGAAGCGTCGTCGCGAACTGTTCGCCCTTTGTCGACATCACCGCCTTGATCGACTTGGCCCGCCGCACATCGATTACACGGACGAAGAAACGCGGATTTGGCGCGACGTCAGTCCCAAGCTGGATGCCTTGCATCGCCAATACGCGTGCAGCCTCTACCTGCAAGCGAAGCGCGAACTCGCCATCAACGAAGCGGAAATCCCGCAACTTCGCACGCTGAGTCAACGGCTCGAACGCGAAACCGGCACGCATCTGGTCCCGGCCGAGGGGGCGTTGCCGTATCGCACCTTCTACGAGTACATCGCCCAGCGCGGCTTCCCGGTGACGCAGTTTCTGCGGCATGGATCGCATCCGGAGTTCACGCCGGAACCGGACATCGTCCACGATTGCCTGGGACATGTGCCGCCGATCATGAATCATGATTACGCGGAACTGCTGCATCTCATCGGCAAAGCGGCAGCTGCCACGCCGCACGGCGATCAGGTGCTGGCGATCAAACGCTTCAGTTGGTTCAGCATCGAGTTCGGATTGATCGAGGAAGCGGGGGAGACGAAGGTTTTCGGAGCCGGCATCCTGTCGTCCACCGGCGAAATACCGTTTTCGATCCATTCGCCCGATGTGGTGCGAAAGCCGTTCGTGACCGAGGTCGTGATCGAGACGGACTACGACCCATCTCGGATGCAGGACCACCTGTTCATCGCGCCGTCGTTGCCGTTTCTTCGCCGCGAGTTGGAGAACCTCGTTCGCCGATTTGCGATCCCCGTGTTGTTCTGACGCCGCTCTGACTTGGCGTTTCCGCCATGTCGTTCGTGCAGGTCCTTTCGCTTGCGGCTTGGCGATCCGAACGTTCCATCTCGAGCGCCAAGCCCCAAGCGGCGAATCGCGGAGTGTGGACGCGCGTGGCGGTACGCGCCAATTTGCGCGGAACGCCACGGAGGGCGTTCCCTACAGCGCATGTGTTGTGGCAAGGTCGATGTCTGTCTGTCTCGGTTCGCCAAGGCCCGTTACCGCAGCTTCCACTCCGTGAACAGTCGCTGCTCGCTTTCCTGCTCCTGGCAGAAGATGCGGACGCGATGCACGTCGTCGAGCGTCGCCCAACTTTGCACGTGCGGACCTTGAAAATCCTGCCGAACGGGCCAACCTAGCGTGGCGGCATCCCGGCTCCAGGCGGCGAGCAAAGCTTGCATGGCTCGATCGGGAGCGGCCAGTTCCTTGCCTTCAATGCGATGGCGGGCGAGAACGCGAATAGCGCGATCGCCGGCGAACCAGGCCATGTACCCGTCGTAGTGCGGGTCGTTGACGGCGACGAAGTAGCCGTCATCGAGCTTGGCGGCCCCTAGCTTTTGCAGGTCGGCGAGCGACATGCCGACCTGCACCTTCGACGTTCCGCCCGGCAAATACGCGAGAGGCGGCAGCGCGACCCCGGCGGCGTGCTCCAGCGGGCAATCGCGAAGGATGAGTTCCGTCGATCCGCTTTGCGTGACCACCAGCAGCGTCATGTCGTCGTGCCAGCCGAAACGCGATTCCGGACGGCTCGCCGGCAGCTCCTTCCAGGTCGTGGCATCGATCGGCAATGCCTCGGCGGGTCCGAGCTTCGCTTTGATCCCATCGACGATTCTGGCAGCCGGCCCGTCATAGCGCACACGCACTTCGACCGCTCGACCCGCGTCATCGAAACGGGCAGACCACTGGCGAACCACGGATTCCGCAGGCGACTTAGGCGAACCGACAAACGCGGCGACGACTCCGCCGGGAATGTCGCGAACATGCATCTGCGGCGATCGTGGCAGCAGGGCGGCGAATTCGGCCTTCGTCATGCCCAGGCGGAACCCATCGACCTCTCGTTGGACCCGGCGAACCGGCTTGCCTTCAGCAAGACGCGTGGCACGGTCTTCCGCATCGCGCTTGGTTGCAGCTTCCTTGCGTAATGCGAGATCCGAGTGCACGCTGGCGGCTTCAAGTACAACGGCTTGGCTCTGGGCCGCTGGGAATTGCAAGGCGAGCCTTGTTTTGCCGTCGTTCCAAACCAGATGAATGCTTCGACTGGCCGGAACCATTTCGATGTCGGCGGGTCCGAAGGTTCGCCATCCCTCGGCGGCGACTTGGCCAAGCGTCGTGCGCTGTTTCGGTCGTTCCGTGAGGATGAACGTCGCCTTTCGCACGAGGTCATGCGAATCCTCGCGCTCGAGCTTCCCTTCCGCGAGGAGGCGTGCGGCAAACGGATGACGCACCGCGGCAAGCGCCGGCGTGTCCGCAGTCACGGACGATTGCCTCTGCTTCCACGCAATGAGCCGTCGGCCATGCTCGAAGCCGCGATCAAGATGCACGATGCCGAAATCGCGCGGCAAGGGCGTCGTTGCCGGGATGTCGAAGGTCACGCGCACCAGAGCCCCGACTAGGGCATGAGCCGGCGTGACCACCATCTCCGTCTTGGCGGCGCCGAAGCGATACGTGACACGGCGAAACTCCGGCATCGCTTCCGCATGCGTGCCGACGCCGCGCTCTTTCCAACAGGGCGCCAGCTGGTCCGGCGTGTGCCATTGCGAGAGCGTCGGCCCGTAAGCCAGCACCACTTCGGCCGCTTTACGATCTTTCCCGACAAAAACGAGCGCGGCATCGATCCCTTCGAAAGGCAAATCGAGTGCGAGAAGATCGAGCAAGCGATCGGGATTCGCGATTTGGACCGCCGTGTTGTCGGTGGATGCGTCAAGCCAATCAGCAAGGGCCAGGTGATTTGGAAGTTCCGGGGTCCACGTCGGCGTTTCCAAACCGGCGAAGAAGCGATCCACTTGGTCCGCCAGATCGCCCCGACCGCGTTCGCGATACGCCTTGGCCGCATCCTTCAAAACGCCAAGGCCCCGCGTCAGCAGCGTTTGGCCGAGCGGGCTTTTGCGAACGGCTTCCGGAAGCAGTTCGCGCAACTGTCGATGCATGCCGATGAGTGTCGCCGCCCCTTCTTTTTCGTCGGACGCCACGCGATACTCCGCGTGCAGCAGATGCAGGCCGACGAGGCGAGTCCACTCCAGCGGGTAGTTGCGGCCCACGCGATATTTCTCAAGCGTTGCCGTGTCGCCGAATTTTGCCGCTGCTTCGAAATCGCCGTGTCGCGCGAGATGCCAGCTCACGGCCGAATCGCGGTCGGCGTCTTTGAGATCATCGGGAACGCTGACGCCATGCTTGTCGGACCACGCCGCCTGGCGGAAGACGGGGACGGTCAGCGGAAAGCGAGCATCCGGCAGCAACAGAAACGGGGCGGATCCTTCTTGCCGGCAGCGCTCAAGCGTCGTGAGTTTCGTTTCGACCGACCCGGCCATGGCAGCGAGTTCTTGGCGAGGCCTCTGCAACAGGGCGCCCAGATCGACGACGTCTTTGCCTGACAGCAAATCGAAAGGAACCTTCGTGAGCGTCACGGCAACCGCGTCGGGTCCCTTCTCGGGGGGCGAGCCGCATCCCATGAGGGCAACACACAAGGCAAGGGCGACATACGGTCGGCGCATGGGGCAACTCCTGAGATCCGGGCCTCGGTTCTCGCGCGCAACTATAGGTCGCGTTTCGGAGAGAGGCGGATGCCGGCGCGGATTTGGTGAACGGTCCATCCCGCCTCCGCATCCGTTGAGCGCTTCACGCCGCCGCCGCTGTGGGCGCGGCCTCATTGACCCGCTGTTTTCGGCGTCGTAGGATGAAGTTTCGCCAGCCACGCCTCCTAGCCGCTCTCGGCCCGAATGCATCGCGAACTGTCTCACGCTGATTCCGCCTTCGCTCAAGAACGCCCCTATGCCCTTTATCTGGGCGCCGCGTTTCTGGCGCTCTTGCTCGGCCTCGATCTGGCTCCGCGCATCGGAGCAATGTTTGGCGTTCCCACGCTGTCTGGACTTCCGAACGGCATTTGGGGCTTCCGCTTCGCCTTGATCGCCGCGGTGCTCGGCGGAGCCCGCGTCCTTTACGGCTCGCTTAATTCGCTCATGGAAGGCCGGCTTGGAGCGGACGCCGCTCTCGCCATCGCCTGCATCGCCGCCATCATGATGAACGAGCCGTTGGTGGCGGCCGAGGTCGTGTTCATCGCCATGGTGGGCGAATGTCTCGAAGCGTTCACCTTCGATCGAACGCAACGAGCCGTGCGGAAGATCGTCGAGGTCTTTCCCATCCGCTGCTGGCGGCTCGAAGAAGGGAAGGAAACGCGGGTCTTCACGCGCGATTTGCGCGTCGGCGATCTCATCGTCGTCAAACCTGGCGGCAAAATTCCCATCGATGGCCTCGTGCAATCCGGCCGATCGGCCGTCGATGCGAGCCCGCTCACCGGCGAAAGCCTGCCGCTCGATAAAGGCCCGGGGGACGAAGTGCTGGCGGGGTCGATCAACCTGCACGGCGCGCTGACGATCCTCGCCCAGAAAGTCGCGGAACAAACCGTGGCCGGGAAGGTGATCGAACTCACCGCCCGGGCTCTCAAGGACAAAACCTCCGGCGAACGCATTGCGGACCGGATGGCGCGGTGGTTCCTGCCGGTGCTGCTCGGCCTGGCGCTGCTGACGTTTTTTGGCGCCCTGATTCATTTCGGCGGCGGCGTCTTCCGCGGAGCCAACATGCCGCGCCTCGGTTGGGGCCAGGCGGTAAGGTCGAGCATGATCCCGACGCTCGCGGTGCTTGTCGTCGCATGCCCCTGCGCGTTGATCCTCGCCACTCCCGCCGCCGTCATCGCGGCACTCGGACGCTTGGCGGGAACCGGCGTCCTTATCAAGGGAGGCTCCGCCCTCGAGCGACTTGCCGGAGTGACGGCATTCGCTTTCGACAAGACCGGCACCATCACCGAAGGAAAGCTCGAACTCGGCGATGTGTTGCCGATGCTCGGCGTGGAGGAGAACGAACTGATCCGCGTGGCCGCGTCCGCGGAACGGTCGAGCGAGCATCCGCTCGCCCGGCTCGTGCTTGAAGAAGCGAAACGCCGTGGGTTGCAGGTCGAGGACGCGGTCGATGATTTCGTAGCGTTGCCCGGAGCCGGGATTTCCGCACGTGTCAACGGCTCGACGATCCTTGTGGGCGGAAGGCGATTGCTCGAAGAGCAGGGGGTTCGCTTCGACGACGCGGCACAATCGCTGTTGGCCCAGCTCGATGCCGAGGGTCAGACAACGCTCTTCGTCGCCCGTGATGGCCGGATCCTTGGAGCGATGGGGGCACGCGACCGGGTGCGTCCCGAAACCGCGGGCGTCGTCGCCAAGCTGCGTTCGCTGGGCATTGGGCCCATCGTGCTGCTCACCGGCGATCGCTCGGCCGCGGCTCAAGCGGCGGCGCGCGATCTCGGATTCGATCACATCCGTTCCGAACTCCTGCCGCAAGACAAGGCGACGCATCTCGACGCTCTGCGGATCGGTGGCGGCAAGGTCGCGATGGTCGGCGACGGCATCAACGACGCCCCCGCTTTGGCTCGCGCCGATGTCGGACTGGCTCTGGGCGGTTCCGGCGTCGATCTGACGGCCGAGGCGGGCGACATCATCCTCATGGGGGATCCGATCCGCACGCTGCCGCTCTTGGTCCAGCTCTCGCGGCAAACCGTTCGCATCATCCGCCAAAACATTCTCTGGTTCGCGTTCGGCGTCAACATCGTCGGCATCCTGCTCACCAGCTGGCTTTGGCCGTTCATTGCCCCGGCCGGCTGGTCCGATCAATCGCCGCTCGCCGCGGTGGTGTATCACCAGTTCGGCTCGTTGCTGGTGCTGCTCAATTCGATGCGGCTCCTCTGGTTCGAGCGCGACGCGCGGCAAGGGACGCCTTCCGCCTGGAGGCGAATGGACGCTTGGTTGGAAAAGCATGTGGACGTCGATGCGTGGATCCACGGCATCGAACATCACGCGGGCAAGGTCGCGGCGTCGGTAGGTTTCTTGTTCGCCGGAGGGTGGCTTGCGAGCGGCGTCATCGTCGTCGGCCCCGATGAGCATGCCGTCGTTGCTCGGTTCGGCCGCCCGATTGCGGACCTCGAAACGGGCTGGCATGGGCGTTGGCCTTGGCCCATCGACGCCGAGCGCCGCGTGACTCGACGTGTGCGGACTGTGGAAGTCGGTTTCCGCGAGGCGCAAGAACAGACGAAGGCGGCTGCATCGTGGACGTGGACCAGCGCGCACCGCAAAGAGAATCGCCTCGCCCACGAGTCGACGATGATCACGGGGGACAACAACCTCGTCGAAGTACAGGCCATCGTCCGCTTCCAGATCGCTGACCCGCGCACCTACTTGTTCGAAGCGAACGGCGCTGAGGAGATTTTGCGGGCCGACGCGGAGGCCACGCTTCGCACGTTGATCGCAGGCGAAACATTCGCCGAGCTGCTTACTTCGGGCAGGGCGACATTGCAGACGGAGACGCTGCGGCGTTTGAAGGAGAAGGCGGCGAGCTATGGACCGAAAGGACTCGGCATCGAAATCGAAGGCGTGTCGCTGATCGATCTGCATCCGCCAGGCGAGGTGGTCGCTTCCTATTACAACGTGGCCGTCGCCATGCAAGGTCGTGATCGCCGGGTGAACGAGGCGAAGACCGGAGCCTGGAAGATCCGGGCGGATGCCGAGGCGGATGCCCAAACAATCGTTCGCCGGGCGCAGGCGAGCGCGACGGAAAAGGTGCAGACGGCGGCGGGCGAGGCCGTGCGGTTCACGGAACTCAGCAATGCAACGCGCGGACTTTCCTGGCGGGACGAAGGACGCCTTTGGCTGCAAGGCGCCTGGCAAGCGATGCGCGGCGAATCGTTCGATGCGATTGGGCGCCAGCAGGAAGTGGAAAGGCGATCGCTCGTCGAACAACAACGGCTGCTCGCGGAGTTTCGGCTCTTCTGGGTCACGCTTGGCTCGGCGTTGCAACGACGCGACGTCATCTTTATCGACAGCGACAAGGCAGGCGGGCGACGGCAGTTGTTCCTGACGGACCCCGAACTGCTGCGAGGGCCCAATCCCCTCATGCTCGCGCCGCAGTCCAAAGACGGCAACCGGTGACGCTTCATCGGCAATCAGACCGCGAATGCGCCCCAGGTGGCACGTGCAGTTTGGGTGGCACGCCCTGAGTGCAGCGAAGGGCGTGGAAAACCCGCTGAAAGTTCATTGCAAGTCGGATGCTGCCCCAGCACCGCTTCCACGCCCTTCGCCACACTCAGGGCGTGCCACCGGGGGAATGCTTGGGCGCCAATTTTTGGGCGGACGGTCCGGACCGCGAACGCCAAGGGCTCTCGTTGAGGTACCTTCGCCTGAACATTTGCCGCACCCCTTGACCGTGTCTGCCCCTTGCGGGGTTCGCGCCAAACGTTTATCCTTAATATCGAGTTCGTGCCCTCCTGCTTGTCTCGTCCTCGCCGATCCTTGATCGGTCCCGCCTGAGGTTTTCGGATGCGTGTCGTCGGACTACTCTCCTGCGCCCTCGCTCTCGTTGCGCCAGCTATCTTAATCGCGGCCGAGCCGGTTCGCGGCAAGTTGATCGTCCATCCCGAGAAGATCGAACTCGTCGGAGCGACGAGCCGTCATGCGTTTCTCGTCACGCAAGTTCAGCCCGACGGTTCGCGTCGCGACGTGACCGCCAAAGCGAAGGTCGTCACCAGCAACCCGGCCATCGTTCGCCTGGAGAAAGGCGAAGCGATCGCGGCGGCCGATGGAACGTGCGATCTTCAAGTCGAACTCGACGGCCTCGCGGCTCAGCTCCCAGTAACCGTCCGCGATTCCGGCAAAGCGACTCCCCCTTCGTTTCGCAACGACATCGAACCGCTGCTGACGCGCTTTGGCTGCAACATGGGGCAATGCCATGGCAAAGGCGCGGGCCAGAACGGCTTTCGCCTTTCGCTCCGCGGCTATGCGGCCGAGTGGGATTACTTTTGGATCACGCGTGAATTCGACAGCCGGCGGGTCAACTCCAGCGAACCCGATGCAAGCCTGCTGCTCCGCAAACCGCTTGGCTTGGCTCCCCACGAAGGGGGCAAGCTTTGGCAATCCGGCGGTCGCGAGCACCAGCTCGTGCTCGATTGGATCAAGGCGGGCGTCCCGGGCATCTCGAAGGAAGACCTCGCACTCAAGAACATCGAGATTTTGCCGGGCAATCGCATTCTTAGGGTCGGCGAAGAGCAGCAATTGCTCGTGCAGGCCGAGTTCGCGGACGGCCTCAAACGGGACGTGACTTGGCTCACGCAGTTCGTTTCCAACGACGGCCTCGCCGAAGTGTCGCCGACCGGACTCGTGAAGATCGTCCGCCCCGGCGAAACCGCCATCCGGGCCACGTTCCTGGGCCAGGTGTCCGTCATCACGGTCGCCTCGCCTTACGATCAGAAGTTCGATCCCGCGACGCTCGCCAAGAAAAACAACTTCATCGATGAGCATGTTTTCGCGAAGCTCGCGGAACTCAAGGTTGAAGCGTCCGAACTGTGCAGCGACGAAACCTTTATCCGCCGAGTGTTTCTCGACGCCATCGGCCTGCCGCCGACTGCGGTAGAAATTCGCACGTTCCTCGCGGATCGTGATGCGACCAAGCGGGCAAAGCTGATCGACCGCTTGCTCGAACGGCCCGAGTTCGTCGATTTCTGGACGTTGCAACTCAGCGATCTTCTGCAGAATCGCAAGGAAGCGGACCACGACGTGCGCGGCGCCAAGGGCGTCCGCGACATGCACAACTGGATCCGCGGGCAGGTTGCCATCAACCGGCCGTGGGACGAGATGGCCCGCGAACTGCTCACCACGACCGGCGACGTCAGCGAGAAGCCGGCCGTCGGCTATTACATCGTGAACGTCGGCGAACATCGCGATTCGCACAAGTCCACGATCGTCGCCAATGCGGCCCAGACCTTCCTTGGCGCCCGCATCGGCTGTGCCCAGTGCCACAACCATCCATCCGAAAAATACACGCAAGATGATTACTACCATTTCGCCGGGTTCTTCTCGCGCATCCGCCTCGATCGCAAGGACCCGAAGCAGGGCGTCACGAAGCTGATGGTTTCGACGGCGGATCAGAATCAGAACAAGCAGCCGGTGGGCGTCTCGCAACCGCGGACGAACCAGTTCCTGCCGCCGCGTCCGCTGGACCGGACCGAGACGCCGGTGAAGCCGGGCGAAGATCCGCGCGAGAAGTTGGCCCAATGGATCACGAATCCGAACAACGAACACTTCGCGGGCGCGATGGTCAATCGCCTGTGGGCCCACTTCATGGGCGTGGGCCTCGTGGAACCGATCGACGATCTCCGCGTCAGCAATCCTCCTTCCAACCCTGGTCTTTGGAAGGCGCTGGGCCAGGAGTTCGTCGCCAAGAAGTTCGATCGCCGGCACATGATCCGCACGATCCTCAACTCGCGTACCTACCAGCTCAGCTCCGAAACCCGGAGAAGCAACGAGCGCGACCTTCGGTTCTATTCGCACTACTATGCTCGCCGACTACCTGCCGAAGTGATGCTTGATGCCATCTCCCAGGCGACGGGCGTCCCGGAAAAGTTCGAGGGCTACCCCGTCGGCCTGCGAGCCGCACAGGTTCCGGACCCCGCGGTGAAGTCGTACTTCCTAGGACTCTTCGGCCGCAGCGAGCGCATCACCGCCTGTGCCTGCGAACGCAATAATGAGGTAACGCTGCCGCAACTGCTCCATGTCAGCGGCGGCACGACGATCGGTCAAAAGATCGCCGATGCGAATGGCCGATTGACCGACTTGCTCAAAGCGAAGAAGAGCGACACGGAATTGGTCGATGAGTTGTTCCTTACAACGCTATGCCGCCTGCCGCGTTCGCAAGAACGGCAACTGGCGGAAAACGATCTCAAGTCGGCGGAGCCGACGGAACGCGAACAGGTCTTCCGCGACCTGTTCTGGGTGTTGATGAACACGAAGGAATTCGCGTTCAATCATTAACGCGATATCCCCAAGCCCCAGGGTAAGCGCTAGCGCACCCTGGGGTTCCCGACGGTGAACGAAGTGATCGGGAAAGATCCCCAGGGTGCGCTAGCGCTTACCCTGGGGCTTGACGCGAACGACTGAAATCAAGGATCCGACCATGCTCGATATTTTCAGCGACCGCTCGAATCGCCGCGATTTTCTTCGCGTCGGCGCCCTCACCGGCCTGGGCCTGAGTTTGCCGCGGCTGCTCGAAGCGCAGTCGGCGGGCGCCGCCGAGAATCGCCGGGGGGCACGGGCGAAGTCGGTCGTCCTCGTCTACCTTGGCGGCGGCCTGTCGCATCATGACAGCTTTGATCTGAAGCCGGATGCGCCTTCGGAGATCGCGGGCATCTACAAGCCGATGCGCACGAACGTTGCGGGCACGAACATCGGCGAACTGCTGCCGCGGTTCGGCACGATCATGGACAAGGTCGCCCTCGTTCGCTCCGGCGCCCACAACAACGATCACCACGAAACCGCCACCAACTGGGTGCTCTCCGGCCGATTCGGCTCCCCCTTCGGCGACTTCCCCGCGATCGGCGCCGTCGTCGCCCATCAACTCGGCTTCCGCGGCGTGCTGCCGCCATACGTGTCGGTGCCCCGCAATCCGTCGTTCACCTGGGAACTCGGCAAAAGCGCCTGGCTCGGCGGACGCTTCGAATCGTTCAAAACCGGCGATCCGAATCAGCCCGGCTTCAAAGTGCAGGATGTCGCCCCGACGGAAAACCTGACTCCCCGCTCGGCGCAGCGCCGCCAGAGTTTGCTTCAGGCAATGGACGGCCTTGCTCGCAACATTCAGGGGAACGACCAGATCCAGACCTACGGCGAATTTCAACAGAGGGCCGCCAGCCTGCTGCTTTCGCCCGAAGCTCGTTCCGCGTTCGACATCGACCTCGAAAGTCCAACACTCCGCGATCGCTATGGCCGCAACACCTTTGGTCAAAGCTGCCTCCTGGCCCGCCGACTCGTGGAACGGGGCGTGCGATTCGTCACCGTCAACTACGGCGGCTGGGATCACCACGGCAATATCTTCCCAGGCCTCAACCGCAAGCTGCCGGAATTGGACACCGGCTTCGCGACGATGATCGAAGACATGGAGACGCGCGGCCTGCTTTCCGATACGCTCGTGGTGATGATGGGCGAGTTCGGCCGCACGCCGCGGATCAACAAGGACACCGGCCGCGACCACTGGGGCCCGGCCGCATCGCTGATTTTCGCCGGCGCCGGCGTCCGCGGGGGCCTGGTGCTCGGCGCCACCGATCGCCAGGGCGCCTACGTGACGCGCCGCCCCGTCTCGCCCGCGGATGTGGCTTACACGATCTATGAAGCCGTCGGCGTCGACCCCCACCGCTGGCTCACCCACCCCGAAGGCCGGCCGATCGAAATTCTGGACCAGGGCGAAATGGTGCGCGAGCTGTACGCGTAATCGGCGGAGCGCTTGATCCAAATGAAGCGAAGGCTGGCCGCGATCTCCATCGCCGCCAGCCTTTTCTCTGTTACGTCATTCGTCAGGCCACGTCTTGCAGTTTGTTGGCGAAGTAGAGTCGAGAGGTAGCGCGGTGGTTTAGGGGCGGCCTATCCGTCCGGCCCTTTCGGGTGCCGGGGCCTCAA
>JAIEPT010000300.1 GCA_019748295.1 Gemmataceae bacterium
CAACGCCTTTGGCGTAGAGGCGATCGCCCTTGCTTCAAAGGTTACTTGCCCTTTTTCTTGGGCTTCGCCTTCACGTCCTTCGTCGCTGGCGGAACGACGCCTACCTTCGGGCACAGGTCGATCAGGATGCAGCTTTCGCATTGCGGATTGCGGGCGCGGCAGATTTGCCGGCCGTGGTAGATCATGCGATGGCTGAAGTTCGTCCACTGCGCCCCGGGAATCAGTTTCATCAGGTCTTGTTCGACCTTCACCGGGTCGGCATGTTTCGTAAACGCCATGCGGCGCGAGAGCCGACCCACATGGGTGTCCACCGTGATGCCGGGCGTATCGAACGCGTTGCCGAGAATCACATTCGCGGTCTTGCGGCCCACGCCGGCGAGCGGGGTCAGCTCTTCCATGGTGCGAGGCACTTCGCCGCCATGTTTTTCAACGATGTCGCGGCAGGCGGATTGAATGCTCTTCGTCTTGTTCCGAAAGAAGCCGGTCGACTGGATCATCCGCTCCAGTTCGGCCGGATCGGCATCGGCGAACGCTTTGGCGTTGGAGTACTTCTTGAAGAGCGCGGGGGTGACAAGGTTCACCCGCACATCGGTGCACTGGGCGGACAGAATCGTGGCGACGAGCAATTCGATCGCGTTTCGATGCGTCAACGCGCAGGTGGCGTCCGGGTATTGCTTGTCCAGGCGGGCGACGATGGCATCGACCCGCTGTTGCTTGAGTTCGCGCGGCTTCATGTTCGCTGGGGGATCTCGACGAGGCAGAGCGTGCCGTCGCCGCCGCCGGTAAGGGCGAGGGCGCCGGAAGGGGCGAGAGCGAACGCTTGGATGCCGCCTTTGTGCAAGGCCAGCGAGGCGATCTCGCAACCCGTGACGGCATCCCACCATTTCAGCGTGTGGTCCTGGCTCGTCGTGAGCAACGTCTCGCCGTCCGGCAGAAAGGCGACGCTGCTCACCATCTGCTTATGTCCCTGCAATTCGCCCAACGCATTGCCGGTGGCGACATCCCAAATGCGAACGACCGTATCGAAATTCGCCGAGGCAACGCGACGGCCATCGCCGGACAGCGACAGGCCGAGCACCGCGGCTCCGCTGAGCCAGCTTCGTGTTTGTTGCCCGCTGCGAAGATCCCAAACGCGCACCGCCTGATCGCGGCCGCCGCTGAGGAGCACATCCTCGCCGGACTGTAAAGCGATGCCGGTGACGGGGGAGGAATGTCGCGTGAATCGTTGCACTTCGCGGAATGACAGCAGATCCCAAACGCGGATGGTCTTGTCGTCGCTCGCTGAAAAAAGCCGATTTCCCTCGGGATGGAAGCAGAGCGAGCGGATCGCGCTGGTGTGTCCGCTCAGCCGGCGGATCTCGTTCCCCGCTAAATCCCAGATGCGGATGGAGACGCCGACGCCCCCTGCAATGCGATCGCCGGCCGGGGAAAACGCGAGCGCCCGCACGTCTTGTGCTTGTCGCGCGAAGACTCGCGTCAGCTCGCCATGCTGCACGTCCCACAGCTTGACGAGCCGATCCTTGCCGGAGGATACGGCCGCTTTGCTGTCGTGCCCGAAGGCGACGCACCAGACGCCTTCTTGATGTGCCAGCCAACGCTTCAACTCGCGAGGAATCGGCCCCGCGGGTTCGCTGGAGGCGTAATCGGTGCGAAGCAGCTCATCGACCGCTAACACAAGGTCGGCGGGGCTGGCGTAACGATCATCCGGCTTCTTCGCCATCAGCTTCGCCGCCAGCTCAGCCACTGCGGGAGGCACGTCGGGACGCATCAGCCCGATCGGCGTGGGCATCTGCCAGCGTTGCTTGTCGAGCTTGGAAACGAGGCTGCCGCCGGGGAACGGCACTTTGCCGATGAGCAGGTAATAAAACGTGCATCCCAGGCTGTACAAGTCGGCGCGAATGTCGGCCCCATGCGGATCTTCAAGCTGCTCCGGAGCGACGTAGTCCGCGGTGCCGATGACGGATCCGCCCTGAGTCAGCGTGCTCAGCGACTCGGCGAGGTTGTCGCCATGGAGCACGCGGGCCACCCCCATATCGAGGATCTTCACCTCAGCGGGGGTGCCGTCGTCCGTCCGGCCTGTCGCAGGCGTGATCATCAGGTTCGACGGCTTGATGTCGCGGTGGACCAAGCCCTGCTCCAAGGCATGTTGCAAGCCGAGCGCGGCCTGTCGCAGGATGGAGCAGGCGAGTTCGTAGGGAGCGGGGCCGTTCAGTTCGACGAACTTTTCGAGCGTGATGCCGGCCACATATTCCATGGCCAGGAAATGCGTATCGCCGCTGTTATCGGAATCGTAGAGGCGGACGATGTTGGGATGCTGCAACCGGGCCGCGGCCTGGGCTTCGCGCCGAAACCGGCGTACCGCTTCATCATGTTGCAGGCGGTCCTTGCGGATGACCTTGAGGGCGACGATGCGGTCTTCGGCAATCTGCTTCGCCTTGTAAACGATCCCCATGCCGCCGCGTCCGAGTTCCCCTTGGATTCGGAACTCGGGGATGGTCGGGGGGACATCACCCCCAAACCCGGTGGAGGTGTTGATCATCAGAGTCGCAGTCGCGTCGTCGTCAGGCGGGCCTTGCGTCGACCAGGAACCGCAGACAGGGCACGAAGCGGCATCGCCGGATGAGGCGGACGAAGGATCCCAAGAGTGGCCGTTGGGGCAAGAAAGCCGCTGCGACATGCCGACCTCGCTGACCCGGCCGATCGACGCGGCCGAAGTCGCTCCGGACGGAATCCGGAGCAGCCAAGGAAGGTCGGATAGGGGCCTCGAAAGCGATACCATCTTAGCCCGCTAAGAGAGCCCTGCCAAGGTTGGCGCCGTCACGCCTGCCTTTCGTGGCGACAAGTTTATCTAACTTGTCGGTATGGATGTTCCGAGGCACTTCAACAAATTCGGCAAGCAGTGTTTTCTCAGGTACACCTCACGCGGAGGACGAGATGAAAAGTGCAATCGCCGCTCGCTCAAGGCAAGTCGCGGGGCGCCGTTTCGCTGGCGGACTTCGGCAGGTCGCTCGTTGTCTCCGCGGACCGCGGAGGGACGGGGCACGCGCCCGACATTCAGGTATTGAAGCCGGCTTTCGGAAGGATCCAGATGTTCAGAACCACCCAGAATCCGATGATGCCGAGGAAAATGAGGGCTTCCATGAGGAAACCTCCTGAGGTCGGTGTTGGGTTCGGCAAGGCGGGCTCGCTGCTCATGCGTCGTATCTCCTTAGCCTTCTGCCGTCATTATTCGCGACGGAGGTCGAGGAAGTCCAATCGAAGGGGCAGTCCACCGTCTTGCCGCAAGGAAGCAGCGCGACTTCGGCAACGAAAAGCCAAGCGGCGCGAACCATTTCGCCCTTTGCCGGTCTTACTTGGGAGACGCCGGTTGCGATTGACGTTTTTTCGACCGGCGCCTATCTTGAACGCCATCGGGGCGTGGCTCAGTTTGGTAGAGCGCACGGTTCGGGACCGTGAGGTCGCTGGTTCGAATCCAGTCGCCCCGACTTTTGTAAAACCTGTCTGCTGAAGCGGTTATGGCTTACCTCCCGATGTTCGGGAGTGCGGCGAGAAAGCCGGGTTTCCGGGGATGTTCCCGGAAATGGATTCTCACCGATGGCCCGTCCCCGCAATTCCGTCCCCACCTATCGCTTGCACGTTCGTTCCGGAAAGGGACGAATCACCGTCGCCGACCATCTGGGCCGGCCGAAGGAAATGTTTCTTCCTGGCGCTTTCAACTCCGGCGAATCGCTCAAAGAGTACGAGCGGATTCTCGGCATCCTTCGCACGCATGGCGGGAAGCTGCCGCCGCCAGCGAGCGGTCTGGACCTGACGCTGAATGAGCTGGTGTTCGCCTTCACCGAGCGGAAGGCAGAAATCGACTACATCGACGCCGACGGCAAGCCGACCACCGAGCAACGCAACTTCCGCGCGGCGCTTGCTCCGATGCTGCGACTGTACGGCAGCATGCCTGGTGTTGACTTTGGCCCATTGGAACTGAAGGCCGTTCAACGGGCGATGGCATCCGGATCGTGGATGACGCCGCAAGAGTGCGAGGTCCGGAGGAAGAACGGCAAGCCGATCGGCTGGTGTCGCAAGCTGGTCAATCAACACGTCTCGCGCGTGCGCTCGCTGTTCAAGTGGGCCGTGAGCGAGAAGCTTGCCTCGCCCATGCAACTTGTCGAGCTGCAATCGGTGGCTGCTGTCAAGCGAGGCCGCGGGGCCCGCGAACCCGAACCGGTCCTTCCCGTGGATCCGGAGACGGTACAGAAGTCGCTACCGCACCTGCCGCCCCACGTCCGCGACATGGTCCTATTCCAACTGCAGACCGGTGCCCGCCCGGGCGAAACCTGTGCGCTGCGTCCCCGCGACATCGACCGATCCGGGCCAGTCTGGGTCTACCGCCTCGCTAGTCACAAGACCGCCCACCATGGCCACGCACGCGCGATCGCCATCGGCCCGAAGGCTCAGGAGGCAATCCGCCGCCACCTTGAGGAAGTCGGCCCGGACGACTACGTTTTCTCACCGGCCCGGCAGGACTCCGAAATCAAGGCCGCCCGCCGTCTTGCAAGGAAAACGCCCGTCCAGCCGTCGCAAGTCGATCGCTGCAAAGCGGTGGCCGAGCGGAAACCGAAGCAGCGATTCCTCCCTACCGTTTACGCCCGTGCCGTCGCCCGCGGCGCCAAGGCCGCGAAAGTGGAACATTGGCACCCGCATCAACTCCGACATACGGCGGCGTTGTTGATCGAGCGCGAGCACGGAGCGGAGGCCGCCAGGGCAACGCTCGGCCACCGGACACTCAACATGACGCTGCACTATGCCGGGATCGATCTGCGGCGTGCCGCGGAGGTGGCGGCGAAGATGGGTTAGGACATGCGGAAACGGCAATCTGTGAAACTACGGAGGAGAGTCCTGGAACATAGGCTTCGTTAGGTCCGGGTTGATCCCGGGCTGAACTTGGCAGAGAATGACTGCGCTAGTTTCGCAACCGCGACCGTGAGGAAGGCACCATGACCGCTTTCACTTTTGGAACCGCCTACGATGGCATGGCTGACACGCTATCGGTTGCCTCTTTGAGCGTGTCCCTCGTCCGCAGTGCGCGCCTCGCGTGGGCGATCAGGATTGGTCGCGCTTGGAACAGGGTCACTTGGGCCTACATTGCATACTGGTTGTCGCTCTCGGATGAATACCGAGAAGAACTGGTGTCCGCAATCAACGATACGGAGACGGCATTCATTGCTCTGTCGCCGAGTGATTCCGGTGGCTGTGCGGTCCGGATCCTCTCTGATTGGCGCCGATCTTTGGAGGCGCCGGTCTCGCAAGAGGTCGCTGAGGCTCTCCACGACGCGAAGCGGAACGCTTACGACCCGTCCAACCTTTCAGAAATCGAAGCGTTGTGGGAGGACTGCGGCAAAGATGCGATGTTTCAATGCGCCGTCAAGGAGGACGCGATCTTGGCGTACCTTACCGAAGAGGGAAGAACGGCTTTTTTTCTTGGCCGCGAGCTCGACCGCTTGATTCGACCGGAGCCTCGCCCCAAGCTTTTCTTGCGCGAACATCTGATTTCTGATTTCTATTCCTTTCGATCCCCCGCTCGATCCGTTCGCGCCAAACTCCGGGCCGGGGTTCGTGACAAAGTTGCGTCTTCACGTCGCTCCGATTCCTGGAGAGCTGCCACCCTCGATCTCATGCGCCGACAAGGTCCGTGTCCTCGCCCTTTCTCTCGAAATTGCGGTGCCGAATATTGGGGATTGGACGTCAGCCAGAAATTCGCCAGAAGGTCGATGCCAGCGCATCGTCGAAATCTTCGATGAAATTGAAGGACGTCTAGTCGGACTGGGATGCCGCGATAGGACTGACCATGATTCGGCCAAACGCGAGGAAGCTGCAAGGGTTGCCAAATTCGACCCAAACAATGAACGGGCGACAGCAATTCCCGACGGCACGCATCAAATAACCGTCGATGGCGCCCCTGCCCAGGATTCTCCCGACGTTGCGACAGACGTTCGTACCGACGACGAATTCGGGCCGGTTGCCCGAGTCGACTCCAATACTGAAAAGGAGGGGTCGGCTGGACAAGAGGTGTCGGCGAATCTCGCCGACACTGACAACGGCGGCCCCGCACTCTCGGGGGTGACCACGCCTACCTGTCCTGCCGAAACCGTTGAAGGAGCGAGCGGTTCGTCGGCTGAGCCCGCCCCAAATGCCGAACAGGGTCCAGCAAATTTCACGAGCGACAGCGACGGCGGGGTCATGGATGCCCAGACGTTGCCGAGCACCAATGTCTACTCGAGTGGCACCGTGTGCGGCACGTCCGATCCTTTCATCGCTTCCCCGGATTACCGATCGATCACGCTGGGAAATGGCCAACAGTGCATGCTGAACGGCACGCAAGCGAAGATATTTAGATTTATGTACGAAGAACAGCACAAGAAAAGACTTGCTTCAGTTTCGCTTAATTCAATCAAGGAACATCTCAGCACTTCCGACGACAGCTTCAGGCTGTCCAAAGTTTTCAAGGAAAATCGTGGATTCTTCGAGGCGGTGTTCAAGAAGCAATCGAAAGCCGGCCACTGGGCGCTGCGATTTTAGGAGACGGGTTATCGCAGAATACCGGAAACAATAAGCGGTTCGGCGACGCGGGCCGCATCGCGGAAGCGGCCTGGATCCATCTGATTTCGGGCCATCATCCCGCGTTGGCCGCGTTGGTTCCGGCAAACTTGGAGCATCATCGCAAATCGCTCCTGGCGGCCGATCCCGACCCTCTGGAGCGTCTGGCGGTCGATCAACTCTGTCTCGCGTGGCTGCAGTCGTCCTATATCTCGGCCTACTCGGCGGAGCGTGCCGCCACGGCCAAGAAACTGGAGTTCCTGCAGCACCAGCAGCAGCGGGCACTCCAACGGATTCAGATCACGCTGGAGACGATCGTTAAGTTGCGACGCGGCACGCAGGCCTTGGCTCACAAGACGTCGAGCACTCCGCAGGGGCGGGCACGCAAGGCGGGCCGGAAAAAGGCCTGATTCGCAATAAGGAGCGTCGTCACGGTGAGATCGCGAGCGTTGCCGCTCTCCCCAACGTCGAAATTCGATGATCTGGTCCTCAGATCAACGGCGTGACACCGGCTGGTGTTGTACGGCAGAAAACCCCGCTCCGGAGCGTTCTACACTTAGGTTGGTTTTCGTGAGGTTTCGAGGGCAGCCAGCCGTTTACTTTCCAGCGACTATTCCGTCTTGTAGGTGGGGAAGACGCATTGGCTTAACTGTACATGAGAAAGCTGGTTATGGAAGCTGCTTCTCCTCAACGGTATTGCAGTTGCCCTACCCATGATACCGTCAAGGAGGGGCCAAACATTGGGTTGGACCAGACATCTTGGCCAGAGGGCCGACGGCGGTTATAACAGTCGTGCCTGGAGAAGTATCAAAAGGCGATCGCGATGCCCCGCCATGCGCTGAGCGAACCTAAACAGGGCCACGGCGAGCACGTGCTTGGGTCCAAGAACACCCGAAGCGCCGCCGGACTATCGCGTGCTACCCCATCTGTCGGGGGGTAGCTCAAAATCCAACTCGGAACCAGACAAACGGGTCTTCGCCGACTCCCGCGATATTGGATCACCTTTCCATTGGAACGTACGTCTGCCGGTCCCTCGAACTCCCGACCCGATCTGGCGACCAGTTTGAGGTTCTCGATGGTGGCATGAAGTGTGTCGGGCGACTTCTTCAGCACGCGATCCAGGGCAGCGGCGGGAAGAGAGAGAATCCTATGACGGCCATTCCGCCGAGCAGTTCGGACCCTCGACACCACGGCGTTGGGCTTCTGCCGTGATATCGTGACGGGGGTCCTCCGGTTCTGAATCGGCATGGATCACAACCGAACTAGCAACCGCACGCCGCCGCGGCGTCACCCAGATGCGAACGGCGACTCGTTGGGCGGGATCTTGCTCTTGGACAATCGCGTCATGGGACGATGACTTGGTTAAATACGCCGAACACTTTCGGAGTTCCGAACCTGTCTACAAGAGCGTTAAAGACAGTAAAGTCGCGGAAATCATATCTTTCCGCTGCTGAGCGGAGGTCGCCCTTGGCCAGAAATTGATCACATGCCTGGAGCCGCATCCTGGTCTGTGGAACGGGACGTGATCGCTTGCGATGTAGAGTCTGTGGATTCCATCGCGACGATCTTCGGGGAAGTGCTGCGGAAACGCCGCCTTGCGGCCGAGCTCTCCCAGGAGCAGCTCGCTGACCGCTCGGGTCTGCACCGGACCACGATGAGTCTGCTGGAACGAGGGCTTCGCGTTCCTTCCTTGCTGGTGTTGTTGCAACTCTCCAAGGGACTCGAAACGACCGCGGCCTCCTTGGTTCAGGACTTCGAGCAGTCCCTGAGCACATCGGGCCGGACTCGGCGAAAGAAAGACTGAACTCGTAGGCTGCCATGCCAAAGCCGGAGCTGGTCGAGGAGCTTGTCGAGACCGCCATCTTCGCCCTCAAGTGCGGCTAGGTCTTGATCGATGAAGGACTCGGTTGATGCCGAATAACGGCCCCACATGCCAGCTTGAGCAAACCAAAACAGCAGCTTATCTCGCTGCGTAACGTCAAGCGGCCCTTTCTTCGTATCCAAGTACCGAACCATGACCGGCACACCGAAGCGGCCGAAAAACACGCGGTCATGATCGAGCCCTAGACGGCCGCCGATATAGTTCAGGCACGCATCCACATGTTTTGAGGTTCGCTTCAACGCCTCTTGGATCTGTATCGCGGTTTTGTCATGCAAATGCTGGAATTTGGCTTCGCCCGTAAGGACGGTATTGACGCAACGAAGCAGCCAATCGAGGCTGAAACGGTAGTCGACCTTTGCCCACGTTTTCAAGTGGGCCTTCATCGCGTCGCGAGCTTCTGGCCAGTCAGCACAGATTTTCGCTAACGCGAGATCGCCTTTGGAAAGCTTGGTGCCGCCGCTGTTTACCCGGTTGAAGATATCGACGACGACGTCAATCGTTTTGTCAGGCCCGGTAACTTCTTCGATATGCAAATCGATGTCGAGGATGCCGAGGATCTTCGAGATCCGAGCCGAGTACTTGACCGCCTTAGTTCCGATGTGCGGCGACTCCGCAAGCCGCTCGATGAGAGCCTCATGGCACCGCCTGTCCCTTGCTCAACAAGTCTGTAACGTCGATCCAGAGAGGATCGTCCTGCATCTTGATCGGCTGGTAAAATCCAAAAGTTTCGGACTCAAGGTGGAACCGAAGGCTTGTGAAGGCCTGGGCATTGCCATCGAAGAACTTAGGCGGCCTTCCTCGAACGACACCGTAAAGCGATGTCATCCGCTGTTGCCCATCCAGAAGCAGCTTTACGATTCCCGGAGCTAGGAATCCATCACCGCGATGCGAGGCGGCCTTCGATTCAGTAGCCCAGACAAGCAAGCCGCCGACGGGGTGCTTGCGGTAGAGCGAATCGAACAAGCCTCGAACCTGGTCCCCGATTCCATACGTATCCTCGCTGGAACTCCGGAAGCGCCATGTGGCCATTGTCGATGTGATCGAGAACTGTCGAGATCTTCATTGGACCCTGCCGAGGGTAGAATTCCGATGTGCGCCTAGGCCTACAGCGTGGGAAAAGTATCTGGTGCGTGCCCCTAAAACGCAAGCATTTGCTTGCGGTTCATCGGACTCCCTCGGACTCCGGGCGAGCAGCTGAAAAGCAGGTGGGAATGGGATAGTGTGAAGCTTGGCGGCTCTTCGTCGCGCGGTTGGTCGGCACTTTTGGTTTCAAGGAGGCTCCCATGATCGATCTCGATCTTACGCCCGAACAAGAAGCGGAGGCTCAGCGGTTCGCCTCCATCATCGGCAAGCGGGCTCAGGAGGAGGCGCTGCAAATGGCGCGCATCTTGGCTTCGAAGCCCAACGACAAGCTTTTGGGAGCTGCCGAGTTCGAGATTCGTCGCCGCGCTCATGAACTTGCCGCCTCCGCCGTCGAAACCGCCGTGAACGAGCGGAAAAAAGGGGGGACCAAGGCGCCGGCATCGTCTGTCCGAAATGCAAAGAGGACGCCCGTTTCGTCGGCTATCGTTCCAAACGAATCGTGAGTCTGACGGGCTCGATCCAACTGTCTCGGCCGTACTACCACTGCCCGCATTGCGGGACGGGGACTTGGCCCTGGGATGAGATGCTGCGTCTGTCTTCGGAAAGATTGACGCCCGCGGCGCAGGAGGTGGCGACGTTGGCGGGGATCGGCAGCAGTTTCGGCAACGCGGCGAATCGCGTCCTGGAGAAGCTGACGGGCCTCAATGTGAGCGAATCGACGGTGGAGCGCATCACCGAAACGACGGGCGAGCGGTTGGGAGCTCGGTTGGACGCCGGAGAGACGTTCGGCGAGAAAGTCGATTGGAATTGGAACCGCGATGCGGAAGGCAAGACGTGCGCGTACGTGAGCATCGACGCCACGGGAGTGATGATGCAAGGCCCCCATGGAGCCAAGACGGAAGGACGAATGGTGAACGTGGCCATGATCTTCAACCCGCGTCCGCGTGCGGAGAAAGATCAGAAGCAAGATCAGGAACGGGAGCAAGACCAGGAACGGGAGCAGGAGATTTGCAAGTCTTGCGACGGGGCGAGGTATCTGGCGGGACTTTACGGGCTGCACGAGTTGGGTCCGCTGTTGCGTCGGCAGGGCGCGCAGGTGGGGATGGACCGAGCCGACGTGTGGATCGCGTTGACGGACGCGGGAAACGGCCTGGACGGCTTCATGAAATCGAACTTTCCGCAAGCGATTCGGATCGTCGATTTTCGCCATGTCGCGGAATACGTGCATGAATTCGCGAAGGCGTATCGGCCCGGCAGCAACGGGCCCGGCAGCGACGCCGAGGCATTGGCGCAAACGTGGTGTCGTCAACTCAAATACGAAGGCGGCGCGTCTATGCTGGCGACGCTGCAGGGGCTGGATCGGCAGTCCATGTCGGCCGCGGCTCGGCAAGCGTGCGACGAGGCGTTGAGCTATTTCGGAAACCATCACGAGCGGATGGACTATCCGAGCTACCTGAAGCACGGCTGGCAGATCGGCACTGGGGCCGTGGAGTCGGCGTGCAAACGCGTCATCAACCAGCGTCTGAACATGGGCGGGATGCGATGGGGCACGGCAGGCTGCGACGGCGTGAGCCACTTGCGTGCGCTGTTTTGCAGCGACGCGGCCCAATGGGACGGTTTCTGGTCGAGCTGCCGCCCACACGAACCGCAAGCACAATCCGCCGCGTAAGAAACGATTCCACCTACTTATCTGACGCTCACCCTCGGACTCCGACACGCAGCGGCCTAGTGCCATTGATGCGTTCAAGCGGTTCAAGACCGCTTGTCATTGGAACACAGGACTACTTCGGCGTTCTTCAGGCGGTGCCGATAGCCCGGCGAAACAGGAAATGTCTTTTCCGAGACGATATCTAGGCAATAGATCTGGCCGTCTTTCTCCCAAAACTTCAATGCCTTGCCTGGGGCTCCTGGCACGAACAGAGTGCATTTGCTTCGGTCGCCGCCGATAAGCACTGGTATGGCACCCAGGTTCACAGTGCGAACGCCTTGCGAGCCGTCTACAACTTCCAGCCAAATCTTCCGAAACGCGATTTCCACGAGCGCCACCATGAGACCGATGGCGAACCCGAGAATAGCCGCTCCCACAAAACGGCCAGCAACGTTTCCGACGTTTGAAACCAGCAATTCCCGGCGTGGGTCGGAGAAGTCCCCTGATCTTCCTGTTTTATTGCCTAGATCGGTTGCGGCGCG
>JAIEPT010000294.1 GCA_019748295.1 Gemmataceae bacterium
CACTCAAGCGATCCCGCTACCCCTGCGCGCCCCTCCATCCCTTCCGCTACCGTCATGACAGGGTTTGGTGACGGCGAATGTGAAGATCGACGAAAAACCGAAAGCCAACTACCGACCTGGGAACGCTACCTACTAAACGGGGGCTGGCGGAGCGAATTTTGCCGTTTGTTAAATTTGTTAACGGTGACAAAGGCGAGAAATGCCGCGAAGTACGGACCATCCCAAGTGCTGATGGTAAACGAAAGGCGATCCGGAAGCAAAGTCGGTGGTTGCGTGAAAACGCCGTTTGGTGACGGATGCGCCTGCATAGGCCCATTCAAGCGAACTTGCATCGACCCGAAACTGGATTATAGTTTTCTCAAGTCCGCTATAATCACTCAAGTGCTGATTATAGTTCGCTTGCATCGACCATAAGTGCGCCGTCCGCCCCAACGATTGCCGGGCGGTTCTGATGACTCGGGATTCACTTCTCCCCATTTCTCGCGATGCGAAATCCCACGATGTTGATGGACCCCACGCCGCCGTACGCGCCGCCCAGCGCGGGTCGGGCCGATGTGCGAGGCAGGGGCGAATTCCAGGCGTCGCCGCGGTAAACGCGTTCGCGGCCCGTGCCGGAGCCGGGCGGGTCGCTTGCGGGCATTCTCGCGAAGTATTGTTCGTCGTAGCGGTCCCAGCACCATTCGGGCAGGTTGCCGTACATGTCGAAGAGTCCCCACGCATTGGGGTTCTTGGTCGCCACCGCATGCGGGCGGTCGAGGGAATTGGCGGCGTACCATGCGAAATCGGTCAGGCGTTGCTCATCCTCTCCGAACGACCATGTCGAGGAGGCGCCGGCACGACAGGCGTATTCCCATTCCGCCTCCGTCGGCAAGCGATAGCCGTTGCCGCCGACGATCGTGACGGCGTCGTTGGCGATCCGGTAATAGGCGGGAAGGTTGGCCCGTTCGCTGAGGCGGTTGCAGAAGCGGATCGCATCGAGCCAACTCACGGAATCGACCGGATGCTCGCGGGTATCGAGCCCCTTCACTCGCTCGGCGAACCGGCCTTTCGAGCTGAACGCGCTGGGATTCGTGCCCATCACTTCTTCGTATTGAGCCTGAGTGACTTCCGTTTTGCCGAGGAGAAAGGGCACATTGAGCTTCACGCGGCGGCGCGGCTTTTCCGATGCGTGCGCCCGACGATCCGTGTCGGAAGCGCCCATCCAAAACTCGCCCGACGCGATGGCCGCCATCGGGATGCTCGGCGCTGGATTCGCCTTGGGCAACACGGCCACGGGAACATTCGTACGCTCGATGTTGTCGGACGCATCATCGGGGCGAATCACCGCAGCCCGATGCCCAAACGCGATCCACGCGACAACAACCGCCGCGGCACACGCGACGAAAACGCCCACCCATCGCCGGTTGAAGTTTTTCGATGTCGGCCGTGCGATTGATTCAAGCGTCTTGGCGACTTCGTCCATGGATTGAGGGCGGTCTTCCGGCTTGGTGGAAATCATGCGGCGAAAAAGCAGTTCGAGCGAGAGGGGACACTCGGGGCGCGTTTGACGTAGCGAGGGGATCACGCCCTTGCGATGCGATTCGACAATCGCCGTCGGCGTCGTTCCAGGGAAAGGCACCTGCCCTGAGAGGAGGTAATGAAGCGTACAGCCAAGGCTGTAGATGTCGGACCGCTCATCCGCGGTTCGACCTTTCTCGAACAGTTCCGGGGCCATGTAGGCGACCGTTCCCGCAAGCGAATCCGAGGCGCCGCGATCGTTAAAACTCAACGCCGCGAGGCCAAGGTCGAGCACCTTGAGGTTGCCGTTCGTTTCGAGCAGCAAGTTCGCGGGCTTCACGTCGCGATGCACGATGCCGGCGGCATGAGCGTCGGCCAATCCGCGTGCGGCTTGAAGCACGCAATCGATCGCTTCGGGGATCGACATCACCCCATGCCGTTTGATCCGCTGCGCGAGGTCGCAACCTTCCAGATGCTCCATCACGAGAAATGGCCGACCGTTCTCTTCGCCCGCATCATGAGCGACGACAACATGCGGCGAGTCTAGCCGACCCACCGCTTCCATCTCGACCAGGAACCGCCTTCGGCTATCCTCCGACTGCGCATGCGGCCCCAGGACTTTGACGACGACGGACTTCTTCAGCTTCTGGTGAAACGCCTTGTAGACGCGCCCCATTCCGCCGGCGCCGATCGTTTCGAGCAGCAGGTATTGCCCGAGCGTGCGTACCTCATCCGTCTCCGGCGTTGCAAGGATCGCCTTCGCCCGCGCGGCCAGTTCGAGGTAACGCGGGGCTGGTTCCTCTTGAGTGAGCGGCGTCCCGAAGATCCGGGAAAAAGGGCTGTTCAAGGATGCATCTAGCTCGTCCACGGCCGCCTGGCATCGAAGGCACCCGTCGAGGTGGGCGTCGAAGCTTTCGTCATCGACGCTGCCGCGAACGAAACCTTCCAGGGTGTCGGCAGGGGGACAATGCTGGGCGCTCATGGGACGGCCTTCGCGGGAATCAGGGCTCCATCTGCTAGAACGCGAGCGCGTCCCACGAAAACGATCACAGGTCCATCAGATCGCCCAACTCCTCACGGAGCCGAGCGAGCACGCGAAGCCTTGCTTTCCGAACGGCGGCCGCAGTCATCGCCAAATCGGTTCCAACTTCGGCGGTCGTCTTCCCTTCCACCTGCACCAGCCAAAATGCCTGCCAGGTGCGCGGCTCGAACTCGCCGCGGATCGATTCCAGGGAGCGCACCAATCCGCTGCGGAGCAGGTTGTCCTCGGAAGCGTCGTCGTCCCCCGCAATCGGGTCGGGCTGTGCCGAAAACCGCATCTGTGCGTCGGTGCCCCCCTCGGCTCGCGGTTCGTCGGCAAGTCGGCGGAAGTGGTCGCGAATCTTGTTCTGGGCCACGGTCCGCAGCCAACCGCGAAACGTGTCGCCCGCCCGGTCTCGGCGAAAAGCCTGAATAGTTCGCGCCACGGCCCGAAACGTCTCCTGGAAGACGTCCGCCGCGTCTTCCGCTCCCAGACCCGCCTTGCGGCACCAGTGATACACCAGGGGCCCATAGAGATCGACGAGCCGAGTCCATGCTTCGGCTTCATTCGCCTGCACTCGGACCAACAAGCTGGGCGAGGTGCGGAAAGCGGAGCTGGGTGTTGCCTCGGGGGAAAGCGTCATGCGTCTATTATTCCGCGAAAATCGGGAGTCCGCCACTTCGCACGAAAATAAGACGGCGTGGGACGCGCGTGCGTTCGGGTTGGTAAGGGCGATCGTCGATGGCCCAACTCACCAATCCGAAAGGGAGTCCGTCATGCGTCTTTCACGAGTCTTTGGGGGAGGCCTCGCCGGCATCGCTTTGGCCGCGTCGATCGCCTACTGCTGCGGCGGCTACGGAGCCGAGCCGCTCTCCATCAAGACGAACCGGAACATCAAAAACGCCATCGTTCGCGACGGCAAGCTGTACATGCTCAGCGATACGGGCGAAGTGCTTTCGATGGAACGTGGCGACGTGGAAGTGAAGTCGCACGGCAACCTCGACATTCGGCCTGGTTCGCTGTTCGAAGTGAGCGGCGGCAAGGCGTTGATCGCGGTGCAGAATCGGGTCTACATCGCCGATCTCGCCAAACCGGGCGTCGTCGCCGTGCAGACCTTCCCGGAGCCGATCACGGGGATCGGGGCGCTGGATGCGACGAAGTTCTTCGTGCTGCAAAAGGGGCAGATTCGCACCATCGAGACCGCCACCGGAAAGCCGCTCGAAATGATCTCGCTCGGCAAGGAGAAGGGGAAGGAACCGCACGCCCTCGGCGCTCACGCGCGGGGCAACCGGATCTACGTGTTCGCACATTCCGAAGAGAAGCAGGCCATCCTCGCGATCGACTGGAAGAAGAACCAGATCGAGAACGAATATCCCATGGCCGCCACCTCGCTCCGCCCGGGTTCTTTGACGGTTGAAGCGACCGACGACACGGTGTTCATCGGCGGAATCTGGTACAGCTACGGCATTCCCATGGCCTCCGTGGGCACGCTCGATCTCGCCAGCAAGAAATACGTTCGCGCCAACGTCCCCACCGATTTCCGCGGCATCCGCCTGGTTCCCGGCAATCCGCAGCGCCTGTCGTTCGTCGGCGAACAAGCTGTGTATCAGATGGACGCGACGGCCACCGTCACGGCCAAGGCGTTGCCGAAAGCAAACGGCAGCATGCTGGCCGTATGGGGCCGCAACGCCGTCTTCGCGAGCAACGGCGCCCTCGACATCATGCCGCTGAATCAACCCGCGACCGTGAAGTCAGCCAACTCGAACTAGGTTGCGAGAGTAGTCCTCACGCTCCGCGTGAGGTCAGCGGCGACATGTTCTCAGACGTGCCTTTCGTGGAAACAAGTTTATCCAACTTTGTTTGGAATGATGGTTCCGCATTCAAGACCGACAAGTTGGATAAACTTGTCGCCACGAAAGGCAGCAGAGTAGTCCTCACGCTCCGCGTGAGGTCAGCGGCGACATGTTCTCAGACGTGCCTTTCGTGGCGACAAGTTTATCTAACTTGTCGGAATGGGTAATGAAGCGGCTACTTCGAACAAGTTAGATAGACTTGTCCCCACGATCGCCTAACCTTGCATCGCTGCTGACCTCACGCGGAGCGTGAGGGCCACTCTGTTTTCGTTCGGTGGCGACAAGTTTATCTAACTTGTCGGATTGTTTTCGGAAGGTTCTTCAAACAAGCTAGATAAACTTGTTTCCACGAAAGGCACGTCTGACCTTACATCGCCGCTGACCTCACGCGGAGCGTGAGGACTACTTTCTGATGCCGCATTCGGAGGCCGACCCATGAACGCTCGCCGAATTTTGATCCTGCTCAGCGTCGCCGCGATCCTCGGCATCGCTTCGTGCACTCGGATTCCCTCCAGCGAACGTTCGCAAGAATCACATCGTCGTATCGGAGATTTCGTTCTCCGCGACATGCATGGCCAGACTCAATCGCTGCAAGACTTCGCCCAAAGCAAATTCCTCATCGTCGTGTTCCTCGGCATCGAGTGCCCGCTGGCGAAGCGATGCGTGCCGTTGTTCAACGACCTGCCGAAGTCGTTTGCCTCGCACGTCGCAGTCATCGGCATCGACGCCAATGCTCAGGATTCGCCAAGCCGGCTGCAAGCGTTCGCTCGCGAAACGTCGGCTGCTTTCCCCATTCTTTGCGATCCGGATCAGGTCGTCGCGGATCGATTCGGAGCGCAACGCACGCCGGAAGCATTCGTCCTTGATGAAATGCGACGCATCCGCTTTCAGGGGCGCGTCGGAGACGGAGGCGATCTCCGCGAAGCGTTAGGCGATTTGTTCGCGGGCCGAGCTGTTCGCAATCCCGCCGTGCCCGCCGTCGGATGCCGCATCGGGCGTAGACCTGCAACTGCGAAACCTTCGGACCTCGCGTTCGGCACACACATCCGGCCGATTCTGGAAGCTCGCTGCGGCGAATGCCATCGACCTGGCGAGATCGCACCGTTCGGTCTGCTCGAATGGAAGGAAGTAGCCGCATGGTCGGCAACGATTCGCGAGGTCGTGGAAGACGGACGCATGCCCCCCTGGCACGCGGATGCGAAAGCGGGACATTTCCGCAACGACGCCCGGCTGACGTCCGAAGAGAAGGCGAGGCTGATGCGCTGGATCGATGATGGGTGTCCTGAAGGCCCGCCCGCGATTCCAAGTGCGCCACGCTTCATCGACGGTTGGCGCATCCCTTCGCCGAGTTTGATTCTTGCGATGTCCGAGAAGCCGTTTCCGGTCCCGGCCACGGGTGCGCTCGATTACCAGTGTTTCGTTGTCGATCCCGGATTCCGCGAGGACAAGTTCGTTCAGTCGGCCGAGGTTCGCCCGGGCAATCGTGCGGTCGTGCATCACGCATTGATCTCGCTGATCGCTCCGGGAGCGGACGAAAAATCGCCCAACAACCTTGGCGCGATGCTGAACTATGCGCCGGGCATGCAAGCGACGCAGCTTCCGCCTGGTTGGGCGATCCGCATTCCCGCAGGCTCGAAGTTCCTGTTTCAGATGCACTACACGCCGAACGGAAAGGCCCACGTCGATCGCACGTCGCTTGGGCTGGTCTGGGTCGATGCGAAATCGGTGAAGCATGAAGTGCGAGGCGGCGCGATTGCGAACCCGAGCATCGCCATCCCCGCTTTCGCCGCCGATCACACGGAAACGGCCGAGCAGGTTTTTCGCGAGGACATTCGATTGCTGAGCGTTTCGCCCCACATGCATCTTCGCGGCAAGGCGTTCCGCATCGAAGCGGCCATGCCCGATGGCGAGCGGAAGATCCTGCTCCAAGTGCCGCGTTACGATTTCCATTGGCAACTGCGCTACGAGTTCGCCGACCCGATTCGCCTTCCCGCCGGCTCGCGCTTGATTTGCGTCGCGACCTACGACAATTCCGCCGGCAACCGCAACAACCCCAATCCCAGCCAACGCGTCACGTGGGGCGATCAGACCTCCGATGAAATGCTGATCGGCTTCTTCTCGTATGTCGAAGACCAAAAGGAGCGAACGCATACCATGATGCCATGACAACCGCGTTCCTGATTTACCTCGGCATCGTGTTCCTGATGAGCTTGGCCTGCTTCGTCGCCTACGGCTGGGACAAGCGGCGCGCTGGGATGGGCGCGCGGCGGATTCCCGAACGCACCTTGCAGCTCCTCGCCCTTTTCGGCGGTTGGCCCGGCGCGTGGATGGCGCAGCGCCACTTCCGCCACAAGACCCAGAAGGCTTCCTTCCTGATCGTGTTCTGGGCCATGGTCGTCTTGCACATCGCTGTCGTCGGATCGGCCGCGTTCGGCTTCGCGGCCCTGGGTTGGTAGACGCAGCGAACCCCAGCAAAACATTCGTCTGAGTGGGCTTAGCCTAGGCGTCGCGCGAAAACAAGCGTCGCGCGGCTTCTTCCGTGGTCTCGCGAGCAATCGCATCCTGACGGTCAAGAACTGTGAGAAGAGGCGCCTTGTGCGCCGGATGCGCGATCGAACCATTCTTTGACGCTGAGGCGAAATCCTGGCAGGACGGGATCGCCGTACGGAGTTTGGTTCTCATCGAAGCATGTCGATTGATCCGGCGATGCGAAAACCTCGACAACACGGGTCGCAGGATCCGCTTGCCAAACGAGACGGCAGCCGGCATCGAAATAATCGGCGCGTTTCCGAGACGTCTCCTTGCGTGTGTTCGATGGGCTGAGAACTTCGATGGCCAAGTCGGGAGCGGCATCCAGGATCTGACCTTTCGGCGCACCCTGGTCGATTCGTTCCCAAGGAATGAAGCAAACGTCCGGCATGCGGATCTGACCCAAGTCCAGGCGGATTGGAGCTGATTCGCCGAGAACCATGCCGATGGGATTTCCGCTCAAATAGCGTTCGATGAAATAGATCAGCGTGGCAGCCAGTCGCGATTCGAACCATCCCATCGCCTTCTCCACCAGCACGCCATCAATGAGTTCGCAACGACGCTTTTGAAGCAGGAGGTCGCGTTCAGTCGCTTCGCCCGGCGGCGGGCGCAGGAGCACACGCTCGGCGGGGACGCCGAGTTGGTCCAATAGATCCGCGACGGTCTCGAAGGCGATGGCTTCGGCGGTGGACATGCGGTTCTCCGATTCGACTCGCGTCAGTCTATCAGACCAAACGGAACAACACCGCATCCCCGTCGCGAAACGCTGAAGCGGGGGGCGGGACGCGGCATGTTGTTTCCCTTGGCGCCGACGCTTATATTCAACCGCACTACCCCACGGCCCGATCGCGAGGTTCTTCGCATGAGCACCAACGGATTCAAGGTCATCGGCACACGTCCCATTCGCCATGACGGCGTGGACAAGGTCACGGGCCGAGCCCTCTACGGCGCCGACATTCAGATGCAGGGGCTTCTGCACGGGCGCGTCCTCCGTAGCCCGCATGCCCATGCTCGCATCGTGAAGATCGACGTGAGCAAGGCGGCCGCTTTGCCTGGCGTGGAAGCGATCACGACCTCGGCCGACTTGTTGGAACCGGGCGACCGCATGGCGGAACTGGGCGAAGGGGCGGTGAAGCTTGCCGACCTCAGCGCCAACTGCCTGGCCCGCGAGAAGGTGCTGTATCGCGGCCACGCCGTCGCCGCCGTCGCCGCGGCGAACCCGCATGTGGCCGAGGAAGCGCTGAAGCTGATCGAGGTGCAGTACGAAGTTCTGCCTGCCGTCACCGATGTTGTCGAAGCGATGAAGCCGGGGGCGCCGATCCTGGATTCGGAGCTGCGCACCGAGACGCAGATTCCGGGAGCGAAATCGGACGGGCAGACGAATGTCGCCAAGCGATTCCAATTCCTGCTCGGCGACCCGGACAAGGCGTTCGCCTCCGCGGCCTTCGTCATCGAGCGCGAAGTGCACACGGCCACGGTCCACCAGGGCTACATCGAGCCGCAAAACGCCACTGCGCTGTGGAGTGCCGACGGAAGTCTGGCGGTGTGGACCAGCACCCAGGGATCGTTCACCGCCCGCGCCCAGACGGCCGAGGTGCTGGGCATCCCGCAGTCGAAGATCAAAGTGGTGCCGATGGAGATCGGCGGCGGGTTTGGCGGCAAAATTCGCATCTATCTCGAACCGGTCGCCGCCATTCTCAGCAAGAAGGCCGGCAAGCCGGTGAAGCTGACGATGAGCCGGTCGGATGTGTTCGAGGCGACGGGGCCGACGCCGGGTTCCTACATTCGCGTGAAGCTGGCAGCCGACGCTTCGGGCCGACTTGTGGGCGCTGATGCGTATCTGGCGTATGAAGCGGGCGCGTATCCCGGTTCGCCGGTCGGCATGGGCGCGATGTGCGTGTTCGCCTGCTACGACATTCCGAACATGCGCGTCGAAGGGCTCGACGTCCTCGTCAACAAGCCGGCTACTTCGGCTTACCGGGCGCCGGGAGCCACCAATGCGGCCTTCGTCGTCGAGGGGGTCATCGACGAGTTGGCTCGCCGGACGAAGACGGATCCGCTCGACTTCCGCATCAAGAACGGCGCCAAGGAAGGCACTCGCCGAGTCGATGGTCCGACCTTCCCGCGTGTCGGGCTCATGGAAACCCTTGAGGCCGCCAAGAAGCATCCGCATTACGCATCGCCCCTTGGCAAGCCATCGCATCCCGCAGCGAAGCGTGGCCGCGGCGTCGCCAGCGGCTTTTGGTTCAACATCGGCCTCAAGTCGAGCTGCACCGCCAACGTCAACACCGACGGCACCGTCAGCCTGATCGAAGGTTCGACCGACATCGGCGGCACGCGTACCAGCATCGCCATGCAGTTCGCGGAGACGCTCGGCATCCGCTCGGAAGACGTGAAGCCCGCGGTCGTGGACACCGATTCCGTCGGCTACACCGACGTCACCGGCGGCAGCCGCACGACGTATGCGACCGGCATCGCGGCCGTCGAGACGGCGAAGGACATCCAGCGGCAGCTGATCGCTCGAGCCGCCCAGCAGTGGAAGCTCGCCGAAAGCGAAGTCGAATACAAGGACGGCGGCGTGCAGACAAAGGACGGCTCAAAGCGGAACACGTTTCAGGAGTTGGCCGTCAAGCAAGCGCACAACGGCTTCATCGTCGGCCGAGCCAGCGTCGATCCGCCGTGGCCGGGGGGCGCGTTCGCGACGCACATCGTCGATCTCGAGATAGACACCGAGACCGGCAAGACCACCGTCCTCCGCTACACCGCGATCCAGGATTGCGGCCGGGCGATTCACCCTAGTTATGTGGAAGGCCAAATCCAGGGGGGCGCCGTCCAGGGCATCGGCTGGGGGCTCAATGAGGAGTACGTCTACAACGCGAAAGGCGAGATGGCGAACGCCAGCTTCCTCGACTACCGTATGCCGACATCGCTCGACCTGCCGATGATCGACGCGGTGATTATTGAAGTGCCCGACCCCAACCACCCCTTCGGCGTCCGCGGCGTCGGCGAAGTGCCGATCGTCCCGCCGCCCGGCGCGTTGGGCAACGCGATGTTCGACGCCCTCGGAACTCGCATCAACGTCCTGCCCATGTCGCCGGGCCGTGTGGTGAAGGCGTTGCAGAAAGCGAATAAGTAAGTTCCGTTTAGCGGGGAGCCGTAGGCGACCAGCATTGGCATGGTCGCCTACGGCTCCCCGCTAAACATTGGGAGATCATTATGCGAACCGCGTTCGCGATTCTTCTCGTCGCCGCGACCGGCGTTCACGCCCAAGATCCCATTTTCGAGCCCAACGCCAAGCCGACGCTCGTCCTCAAGCACGGCGCCGGCGAAGGGCCGGCGTGGCATCCGGAACTGGGCCTGCTCTTCTCCGGCGACGAAGGCATCGGCAGGCTGGCCCGCGACGGCAAGCAGAGCGTTTGGCGAGCGAAGGCGGGGACCAATGGCCTCACCTTCGACCGCGAAGGCCGACTCATCGCCTGCGAACCGGTGCACGGCCGCGTCACTCGCACCGAAAAGGACGGCACGATCAAGGTTCTTGCCGACAAATACGACGGCCATCGCTTCAATCAGCCCAACGACGTCTGCCTCGACTCGAAGGGGCGCATTTATTTCACCGATCCCTGCTACGGCGACCGCAGCAAGATGGAAATGACGGATGCCAAGGGGAACAAGGTCGAAGGCGTCTACCGCATCGATCTCGACCGCAAGGTGCAACGGATCCTTACCTACGGCGAAGTCGATCGGCCCAACGGCGTTCGCATCTCGGCGGACGATAAGTACCTCTATGTCGCCGACAACAACAACGACAAAGTCGGCGCGGCTCGCAAGCTGTGGCGATTCGACCTGAAAGCGGATGGGGCCGCCGACGTCGCCAGCAGGAAGCTGCTGCACGATTGGGGCGCCGCTCGCGGGCCGGACGGCATCAAGCTCGACGTGAAGGGCCGGCTGTATGTGGCCGGCGGACTGAATAAGGAAAACTTGCCGTTCGAGACGAACGACCACAAGGGAGGCGTCTACGTCTTCTCCCCCGAAGGGAAGCTGCTGACCTTCCTCCACATCGATCGAGACGAAGTGACCAACACCGCATTCGCCGGCGACGACCTGCGGACGCTCTACATCACCGCCGGCGGCACGCTCTGGTCGATCCGCACCGCGGTCCCTGGCGACGTATACTGGCCTGCGGCGAACGGGGCGAAGCCCGCGAAAGACGTGTCGCCGGAAGCAAAGGTCAAGGGCTTGCCGTATGAAGCAGTCATCGCGGCGGTCGCCCAGGAAAAAGGCGATCCCGCGCGAGGCAGCCAGATTTATCTCTCGCAGACATGCAACAACTGCCACACCGTGAAGCCGAGCGAACCTTCCAAGGGCCCCTACCTCGGCGATCTCGGCAAGCGGGCGAAGCGCGACGAGATTCTGGAATCGATCCTGAAGCCGAACGAGAAGATCCTTCCCGGCTACGAGACGGTGGCGTTGGTGTTGAAGACGGGCCAGTCGCTTCAGGGCTTTCTGATTCGCGAAACGGACGACGAACTGAAACTGCGCGACGCTCAAGGCGTGGTGCTCGAAGTCGCCAAGCGAGATGTGGAGGAACGCAACATCCGCAAGACGTCGGTGATGCCGGCGGAACTGGTGGACAACATCTCGATCGCCGATCTCGCGTCGCTGGTCGCGTACTTCGAATCGCTGCAAACGCCGCCGCGGAAGAAGTGAGATTGTGCCGACACTAAGACGAAACAGACGGGACCGTGCCATGCTTCGGCGGGTCCCTGGCCGGGTTCTTTGAAGCTTCCGCTTTCACCGGCGAAGCATGCGAAGCTTCCAAGGGTAGAGTCGAGCGGTGACGCGGTGCGCCGGTGGACACCGGCGTTCCGTTTTCACCGCCCGCTCATCGAA
>JAIEPT010000359.1 GCA_019748295.1 Gemmataceae bacterium
TTCACCGTCCAAGCATGCCCCCAGACCGAACGCTCGGAAGCTGAACGCTCGGAAGCTTCGCAGGCGTAAGACGAAGGAGCCGCGCACGAAGTAAGCGGTTTCGCATGGCGTCACGCCGAACCGCTTACTGCGTGCGCGGCTCCTCGGAAGCTTCGCATGCTTCGCCGGTGGAAGCGGAAGCATCGTAGAGCCCGCCAGGGATCCGGCGAAGCATGGCACACGCCACACCATGAAACTCAATCAATGACTCTTCAACGCTTTCGGTTGAAGATGCAATATCTTGCCGGAGGGATGAGGGGCCGGGGGTGAGGGCGTGCAACGAGGCGCTGCGCGAGAAACGGCACCCTCACCCCAAGGCTCTTCCGGAGGGAGAGGGAGGTAGACTATCTCCTGCCGGTCGCCTAAGGATGCAGACGCAAAGAGGAGGGACGACCCATGGGTTTTCCCTCCTCTTCATTTCATGAATCCGATGTCGCCTTACTTGCGGCCATTACCCGAGGATTGCGATCGGAGTTCGCGCTCGGCGGCGAGCCAATCTTCCATATCGGAACCATGAGGACAGCCGCGTTCGCACCATTTGTCATAGGCGAGCCTGGCGATTCGATCTTGAAGAGCCGTACCGTCGATGGCTTGAGGCACGGCGGGGGGAGAGGCGACAGCGATTTTGGCGGCGGAGGAAACCGGCGGTGCGACGGGTGGTCTCGCCGCCGCAGGAACGGGGTCCGCACGACGAGCAGGGGCGGGCATACGGGGACGCTGAGCCATGGCTGATATCTCCTTGCGGTGCGTGATGCACCTTTGGGACCATTCCACCAGATGTGTGCGAGCCAGGCAAGCCCCGCAAAGTTCATGCCGAGCTCGAGGGCCTCGCACTACGCAAGGTGGATCGTGGTTTCGCGGGCCGGGACGTCTACTGTCCGGAAGCCCTCATCCATCAGCGATTCCGACAGCAGCGTCGACTGCTCGATGTCGCCGTGCACCAGGGCGATCCGCGGCTGATGTTCGGCATGAGGACGCAGCTGCCGAAGCAGTTCGTCGCGGTCGGCATGGCCGGAAAACCCGCTGACGTCGAACACGTCCGCCCATTTGTTCCACTTCCGCCCGCGGAATCGCACCGTGGGGCCTCGTTCCATCAACTTCTGACCGAGGCTGCCGGGAGCCTGATAGCTGACGAGCACGACGCTGTTGCGCGGATCGTCGATGTTGTTTTCCAGATGGTTCAAGATCCGGCCCGCTTCGCACATGCCCCCGGATGCGACCAGGACGCTGGGGCCGCGCGACTTGCTCAGCGCTCGACTATCCTCGCGACGGCGGACGTATTGCATCGGCACGTCATGCGAGGCGCCGTTGATGGCGGAGGGGTCGAGCAGATTGGGGTGCAGATCGTAGATGTCGGCAATCGAAGACGCGAGCGGGCTATCCACATACAGGGGCAACCGCGGCAGCAATCCTTCGTGCATCCATTGTCGGATGAAATTGACGACAATCTGCGCTCGGCCCAAGCTGAACGCGGGGATCAGCACTTTGCCTTGGCGTTCGGCCGTCCTCCGTACCACGCGCCGCAGCTTTTCGGCGATTTCCTCGACGGGAGCATGCGTCCGCCCGCCATAGGTGCTTTCGCAGACGATGACGTCGGCGCCGGGCAGATTCGACGGCGGCTTGAGGAATTTGAGGTCCGAACGCCCCATGTCGCCGGTGAACGTGACTCGTTTCGTTCCCGCCGGCGTGTCGAGCGTGAGATGGATCATCGCGGAGCCGAGCAGATGCCCCGCATCGACGAGGCGCACCATCAAGCCCGGAGTGATTTCGCGCGACTGGTCGTAGGGGATCGTCTCGCAGCGGCGCAGCGTCTCCGCCACCTCGACGCCCGTGTACAAGAGGCCGGTGGAGGATTCGTCCACACCCGCGTCATCGCCGGTATCGGCCTCTTCCTTTTGGATGCGAGCCGAATCGGCGAGCATGACGGCCATCAAATCCTTGGTGGCGGGCGTGCAGTAGATGGGGCCCTGGAATCCCTGGCGGACGAGATTCGGCAGGTTGCCGCAATGATCGATATGGGCATGGCTGACGACCACGGCATCGACCGATTCCGGCGGAAAGGGAAAAAGGCGATTGCGATTCTGCGCGTAGCGGCTCTTTCCCATGTAAAGGCCGCAATCGAGCAGCAGGCGGAATCCATTGGATTCCACCATGTGCATCGACCCGGTCACTTCGCGAGCAGCACCCCAAAACGTTACCGACGGCTTCTTCATCCCTCCATTGTAACAACCAAAACGGTCGGCCGGTGGTCCGAGCTTCACGGCTCCTTTATAATGCCCTTCGGCGGGCAGGGGCGATTCGGGCGTTGGGCCGACGTCGGATTCCCTTGCCGGCACGCGGGACGGCCAGCGCATGGACGAACTGAAGCATGAGTGCGGGATCGCGGCGATCTATCACTTCGACAGCCCGACTCCCTCGCCTCTTTCTCCGCCGGCAGGCCCCGAACAGGTCAGCCGGCTGATGCCGCGAATGCTTCTGGATCTGCAGAATCGCGGCCAACTTGCCGCGGGAATGACGTCCTTCAATCCGAATCGCGACCACATCCTCACGACCTACAAGCAAGTCGGCACCGTCATCGAAGCTTTTCGCCTGAACCATCAGGCCAAGGCCGAAGCGATCATGAGCGACACTGCCGGAAAGGCCGCCATTGGGCATGTGCGTTACGCCACCTGCGGCGAGAACGACAAGAGCCATGCCCAGCCTTTCGAAAGGCATCACGGTCGGCGTTGGAAATGGTTCAGCTTCGCGTTCAATGGACAGCTGGCGAACTACGCCGACCTCCGGGAAGACTTGGCGCTCCGCAACGACTATCACCTCACTCGCAATGTCGATACCGAAGTCATCCAGCACTATCTGAGCCATGAGTTGCGGATGCAGGATCGGCCTGACCTCATCGAGGTGTTTCGCAATATCTCGAAAAAGTTCGACGGCGCTTACAACATCGTGTTCATGAACGGCATGGGGGACATGGCCGTCGTCCGAGATCCCAAGGGATTTCGGCCACTTTGCTACGCGAAGGAAGGGCCGCTGTTCGCTGCGGCGAGCGAAAGCTGCGCGCTTTCCAACGTCGGCTTCCGCGACATCAAGTCGCTGGAGCCGGGCGAGATGATCCTCATCAAGGACAACCAGTTCGAAGTAGTCCGCTACGCGCCGAAGGAGAAGACATCGCATTGCTTCTTCGAGTGGATCTATTTCGCCAATGCCGCCAGCGTGCTTGACGACAAGAGCGTGTACCTCTCCCGCGCCGCGTTGGGCAAGGAACTGGCGATCCAGGAACACAAGCTGGGCCGCGTGCCGCTCGACGACGACACGATCGTGGTCCCCGTCCCCGACACCGGCAAGGCAGCCGCGGATGCGATGGCGTTCGAGCTGGGCGTCGCTTCGGTCGAAGGGCTGATGCGCAATCGCTATGTGGGGCGTACGTTCATCGAAGGCACGAACCGCATGGACCGCGTGCGGATGAAATACACCCCGCTGCGCGAAGTGCTCGAAGGGAAGCGCGTGCTGCTGATCGAAGATACAGTGGTTCGCAGCACGACGCTGAAGACCTTGCTGAGCCACATGAAGGAACGCGGCTTGGCGAAGGAAATCCACGTCCGCGTCGCCTGCCCGCCGATCATTGCGCCGTGTTTCTACGGCATTGACATGTCGACCGTGAAGGAGCTGTTCGCGCCTCGCTTCATGAAGGAATCGCGGCTCACGGAAGAAGAACAGAATGCAATGGCCAAGGAACTTGGCGCAGACAGCCTGTTCTACCTGCCCCTGGAAGCCGTAGCTCGCTGCATTGGCTTGCCGGAAGAGCGCCTGTGTCAAGCATGCCTCAACGGACAGTACCCGACGGCGACCGGCGAAAAGCTCTATCAAGTCGCCATGATCAACCGCAACGGCGAGGGCATGCCGGGCCGCACTTACGAGATGGCCGCCCGCAGCGGGTGTGCGTGACGCTGATGATCTGTTTCGTTCGTAAGCGAAGCACGCGGTGGGATTCAGACGGCGGGTGCGATCCCCAGGGTGCGCTGGCGCTTACCCTGGGGCTTGGCGGCGAACAACCAATCTCGGTGCCGGTATCTCCCTAAGTGGGCGAGGGGAACACAACCTAGAGCGATAGGTGAAGGTCGCATTTGCCGAGGCCGTTAGGGGGGACAAGGACGGGGCCGTTGGCGCGGCGGCCGGATTCCGGCTTCGCCACTTCGATGCGGTAGCTGCCGGGCTGGACGCCCTCGAACAGAAAGGCGCCGTCGGGCCGGGTTTGCACGCGGGCTGCTTCTTTGCCGGCAATGTCCTTGAGAATGACGAGCAGATTCGGTTGGGGCCGCATGCCTTCGAAGACATGTCCCGCAATCTTGCCGACGCGAAGCGTTTCGGGATCGACGTCGAGCGCTTCCACGATGCTGGTTTCGTATCGCGATAGGCCGGCTCGATTGGTTGCTTTCACGGTGATCGCCGTGGGGCCGCGGGCTTCGGGCGATAGGCTCGCCTGCACAGCCCACATGCCCGGAGTTCCTTGCAGCGGCTGAGCAGCGAAAGTTTCCGTGCCGGGCGGAATCGCGTTTTGCACCGGACGACCGCGAAAGACGATGACCTGAGCGATATCCGATTCCGCATCGCCCGCTGCCAATTGCAAGGACAGCATCGTGCCCCGCTTCGCTTGCTTGGGCAAATCAAGGAATCGCACATCATTCGGCGGCGTGCGGTCGAACATCCATTCGTGAACCGTCTGCTGCAATTCGCGGCCAAGTTCATCCAGCAGGCGGGCTTTCAGAATGCGTGGCCCTTGAAACGGCGTCGTGTCGAGCGTGACCGTCCAATCCTCGATGGCCGCGTCGAAGACGAGGGCGCCGTCGGCGCCGGCGCGGACCCGGACGAGATTTTGCCGGGGGCCGTTGAAGCGTCGCACCAACTCGAACTGCGGCGTGCCGGACCCTGGACGGACGAGCGAAAGCTCGAGATTCGCGGCGGCTGGCGCGTTGTCCACTTCGATCGTGATCCGTTCATTCGCTTGCGGTTGCGAGATCGAGGGAGCTTTGAGCCGAACCGCGATGCGGTCATCGGTTCGCGGTTGCGGCGATTCCGCGTATCCGGCCTGTACGATGAACGAACGAGGAACGCCGTCCACGGAGACATAGACCGGCAGGTCGATGCCGCTTTTCGCAAGGTGCTTCGCCTTGAGCGGCAACGGGATTTTGGTCGAGGCGGTCACCACATCGCCGGCGTGAAGCTCCGCTTCGATCGGAAGGCTTGACTGCACGTCCTTGGGAAGCAGCTTCACTTCCAAACCCGCGCCGTCTCCATTCGGAATCGAGCGCAGGCTTGCGATGCGGACGTAGTCGCGCGGCGAAGCGACGGCGACGCGGACTTGCCGCCAGGCGATGCGGGCGTTCTTTTCCGGATCGATGACTCGGATCGACAGCGGGCCCTGAAAATCGGCCAGTTCCCCCTCGGCCATGAACGGCGCTTTCCGCACCTCGCGAGGCTCAAGGACCAGATCCTGCATGCTTCCCGCGATCCCATGATCATTGGCCGCAAACTCGACGCGAATGGGCCGTTTCTTGTCCTCCATGTTTTTCAGGTACACGAAGAACGATTGCCGAATCTTGCCGGGGCGAAGGCGGATCTCTTCGGCGAGCGAGGACGGCTCTTTCGGATTGTCGCTGACGAGGATCTTCACGGATTGCGCCGCGGCCTCGAGCGGCACTTCGATGGCACGATGATACGCGACGCCCCGATGCACGCTCTGCAGGAGGAAGCCGCGCGGGGCCGCATGCGGCTTGGTTTCCGCCTCGGGCCGCAAGCGAACTTGCAGCGTTGCTTTGAAGGGCGGGTCTTCGGGCCGACGCAGCTCGTTCAGCTCGATGCGATTGGGAGAAACCGAAAGCCAATTAGGGTCGGCGCTCGCCGTCGTCTCAATGGCTGTCTTGGCAAGCCCATCCACGACCGGCTGAATCTCGATGCCCATCGTGCTTTGCAAATGGCCCGCATAAAGCGAGCGGTCCATCGGCTCGCTTTTCACCAGCACGCTGCCGTCGTCAGCGCCGCCTTCGCCTCCAAGGGCATCGGCGATCCGTGCGGCGAAGCGCTGGCAGAGAGCGGCCGCGGGCGATTCGATCCCGAGGCCGCGAAGATCGCGCACTCGGCTTCGGAAGCGGTCGGTCTGAACCATCTGCCAAGTGCGGATCGCATCTTGGCGGCGCTCCAACCACGGCGAATCGGCGGCATCGGGCAACGCCCATGCGAGTCGCTCACGCTGAGCCGGCGACTTGGCGGCGGCGAAACGCGTGGGCAGATCCACTTGCTCCACCTGCCGCATGACGCGAAGCAAATCCTGCAATGCCGCGATGTCGGTCGGTTCGTCTTTCAGCCGAACCAGCTTTGCTCGAGCCAACGTCAACGCATCAGGAGAAAGCCCCGCAAGTCGGCTCCACGCCATTTTGCGTTCGATGCGCCGGCGCTCCGCATCGTTGAGCCCCGCAACCTCGGGCGCCACCGCAGCGAGTTCCTGAAAATCGGCACGCAGGCGTTTCGCGATGCCGCCGGCATCTTGGCGAGGCAACGAGAGCAGCAAGCTCGCTCGTTCGTCGGCGGAAAGCAGATCGCCGCAAAGGAGGGCATCGCCCGATCGCCAGCAATCCGCGTCGAAAGCTCCGTCTGCCTGTTTCTTCGCAAGCAAAGCCAATTCGCGAGCACGCAACCGATCGACTTCGCCGAGGGCCCGCGTCAGTTCGGCAGTTTCCGCATCGATGGCTGCCATCTCGCGGCCGCCGCATTCCGGCAACACGCGGAGCAGGCCGTATGTCTTTTCCGCGAGATCGAGCCACGGCGAATGCCATGCGGCATGGCGATCCGCGGCGGATTCGAGCGTCGTCAGCAACCGGCGTGCTTCGTTCAATCGGCCCCAGGCGTTTCGCAGGATGTTCGAGTCCCACATCAGCGATTCGAAATGACGGTCCGCCTCGGCGGCAAGCTTCAACGCCTCAATGGGCGAGACGAAGTCGTAAGCGAGCAGGCGAACCTCCGTGCGACGCCGCGATTCTTCCGCTTCGATCCAGCGACTTCGAAGAGCGTCGGCCGATTCCAGCGAAGCGGCGAACTGCTCGGCGTTCCGGGTCGCCCGCAACCAGTGCCCCGCCAACTCCGCGGGCCAGGGCTCGATGCCCCGGCTCGCAAGATCGGCCAGTTGGCGCAGTGCCAGCGATTCCGGCGTGCGCGGCTCCTCGGCGACCAGCTTGCGACCGACGAAATCCGCGAAGCGAATGGCTTCCGCGTTGTGTCGCGTGTCTTGGATGGCCCACGCAAAGATGCCGGCTTCGCGGATCGCAACCGGAATCGCGCGCCATTTCTCGGCAAGCGTGTCCAGCCAGCGCGAATAGGCCTTCGCCATTTCCGCAGGAGCAACCCCCGAAAGGTCGCGATACGCGCCTGTCATCCCCTCGCGAATCGTAAGGACCGCCTGGGCATCGACGGCCGATTCTTGTGCCTGCGAAAAGACGAGCGGCACGGAAGGCGGTTCGTCGTCGCGAAGAGCCGCGAGCGATTTCTCGATCGCCGCGACTTCCGTTTCGTCCAATTTCGCCTTCGGTTGACGCCGCCATTTGGCTTCCATGTCGCCAAGCGTATGGCGAAGCGACTGCAGGCGGCGCGGGTCACGGTCCGTTCGCTTGAGGAGTTCGCCCGCTTCCTGCCATCGTTCGCGCAGCCGGGCGGGGTAATCGCCCGACGTTGGCATTGTCATGGTGGCGACACCACGGCTGCTGAGCGAGGTAAGCGTGAAGTCGCGGTTTTCGCCGTGCAAACGGACATTCCCCGCCAGCCCATACTCGTCCGCGATCCGCGATGTGTTGGCCCGAACGAATGCCGTGAACTCTTGCACCCCGACCCTGCCATCTTTCCGGCCATCGACGCAACCGTCGGCCATGCCGGCAAGCGCCCGCTCCACGGTCAGCGCGAAGGGCGAGCGTCCAAGGCGATCCTGAGCCAAGCTGGTGCGGGTCGCTTGTTCTGCGAAAAGAACGGTGCGGCGGGGGTCGGGAATCGTTTCGAGTTCGCGTTCAAGAAACGCTGAGGGATCGAACGTTAATGATGCGAGTTTGCCGGTCGGCAAGGCAAGCTCGACGAGCAGCAATTGATTTCGAGCCGCACTTCGTTTGAGTCGGGTCAGCACTTCTTGAAGAGGCAACCAGGTTTGCGGTTGGTCGGCCACCGCGTCGGCCGGCAGCAGGCACAGTTTCCCTTCGTCATTCAACGTCGCGGGCGCATGCAGGTAAACGACCAGAGCCTCGGAGACGGATGCACTGCGCAAATCGTCGAGCCGCCGAATCAGAGCGGCCCGATCCGAAATGGTGGGATTGGGATTGGCGCGCGGAAACGCCTGGCTGATTTCCGTTCGCGCGATCGAATCGGCATCCGCGATCCAGAACGGAACGAAGAGCGGATCCTCGGAAGGCCCCACGAACGCGAGCATGCCGCCCAGGGCGACGAAGACGAATGCGAGAAGCACGACGGAGCCGAAGACCGCAAGCGGTCGAGGCGGTCGCGGCGCGAAGGGGGCCGCCAACGGCGAATGGGAGCCATGCATCATGGAGCAAATCCTTTAGCTCCGTGCAGGACAAGAGGCCCTGCTCGATCGGCCGAACTGGCGCATCCAGGCGGGCCGGGAAATCGGGGCGATTATAAACGCCCTCCTCCGAACCGGACAAGAGCAGTGCCCTACTAGATCCTCGTGCGCGAATGTGCAGCAAACATACGGTTGGCTTGAAGTCGAGCAATCGTGGTCGCCCCTCTCCCCTTGAGGGAGCTTGATTGAGGGAGGGGGTGAGGGGTGGCGTCACGCACAAGCGAAGGATGGACGCTTGCCCGTCCATCCGTTGCGGTCTGAGCGTGACGATACCTCTCACCCCTGGCCCCTTCCCTCAAGCGGAGAGGGGTCTATGTAGCCCTCTCGCTCCGCGAGAGGTAAGCGGCAATGAGCCATGCAGCGGCAAGGCATTCATCCGCTTACCTCTCGCGGAGCGAGAGGGCTACATAGGCGCCGCACCTGACCGATGGCGGACGGCGCGAATAGGTTAGCGTCGCCCCATTCGCAACCCCCACCTTCTCCAACGGGAATGTCATGTCAAGGCTATCCGCTTTCGTCTTCCTTGCGTTCGTCGCTTTCCCCGCACTTTCCGCCGCTCAGCCCGTGCGCAAGTACGACGACAAGGGCGCTCCGCCGTTCAAGGTGCTGAAGGAAGGCGAGAACCCGCCGCTGGAGGCGTACGACAATTTCGTCGTCGGCCCGAAGTACGTCCCCGCGCCCGAACGCAACAAGGTCAAGGATGTGCCCGAAGGACGCGTCGAGCAGATTGTGATCGATTCCAAGGAAACCAAGCTCTTCAATCCCGGCATCGCCCGCAAGGTGTTCGGCAAAGTCGATCCCAACAACCCCAAGACGCTGATCGTCGAGACGCATCCCATCGACTACAAGCGAGCCATCACCGTCTACATCCCCGCTCAGTACAAGGAAGGGACCGAAGCCCCGTTCATGGTTGTGCACGACGGCCCCGGCCCTAGCAAGAATCCTAGCTCGGGCATGCGGACGATTCTCGACAACCTGATCGCCCAAAAACGCATCCCGCCGATCATCGTCATTCACATCCAGAACGGCGGCGGCGACGCCCAGGGACACGAGCGAGGCAAAGAATACGACAACATGAACGGCGACTTCGCCACCTACATCGAAGACGAAGTGCTGCCGCGCGTGGAGAAGAACCTCAAGGTCAAGCTGACGAAAGACCCCGAAGGCCGGGCAGCCATGGGCAACAGTTCCGGCGGTTCCGCGGCCCTTATCATGGCATGGTTCCGCAACGATCTCTATCACCGCGTGCTCACCACGTCCGGCACCTTCGTCAACCAAGCCTGGCCCTTCGACTCCAAGTATCCCGACGGCGCCTGGGGCTTCCACGAAACGCTCATCCAGAAAGAGCCGAAGAAGTCGATCCGCATCTTCATCTCGGTCGGCGACCGCGACCTGCTGAACCCCAATGTGATGCGCGACAACATGCACGACTGGGTCGAAGCCAACCACCGTATGGCCAAGGTGCTGAAGGAAAAAGGTTACGAATACCAATACCTCTTCTGCCAAAACGCCGGCCACAGCATCGGCAACGCCCAGGCCCAATTCCTGCCGCATGCGATCGAATGGGTGTGGAAGGGGTATGAGGAAAAGAAGTAAAGTTCGGATGGATCGGCAGGGAAACGAGAATTTGCCGTAGCCGGCAAGGAGATCCGGCGCCCATCCCGGTTTGTCCTCTCGCTTGGACGCACCCGACGAAATTCCAATTCGCACTTGCCATTCGGCTTGAGCGAAAAGGGGCAAGTCGGGTATGCTCCGGGCGATTTGGTCCCGGGATAGGGCCCTTCGCAAGGCAGGATGCCATGTCGCGCACATATCTAATGGGGCTTGGATGCCTCTTTTTTCTCGCCGGATGCGGCCGCGGGCCGCTCGTCCCGGTTCAAGGCAAAGTCACGTTTAAGGGCTACACGCTTCAATCGGGCGTCATCGTTTTCAGCCCCGACAGCGGCCGCGGCATGCGCGGGCAAATCGCCGTGGGCAAAATCCGCGACGATGGCACCTTCAGCCTCTACACCGGCGAAAACCCCGGCGTCTCCGCCGGCTGGTATCGCGTCACCGTCGCCTCGCTCGTTCCCGCCGGTTACGGCGCCCCTTCCGTGGGCCGCTTCGATTTCCCGCAGTCGATCGTGCCGGAAAAATATCAGGACCCCGACATGTCGATGATCGCCTGCGAGGTCAAAGGAAATCGGCAAAACACGATCGATGTGAACCTTGAATGATTTCGAATTGCAAATTTCGGATTGCAAATTCGAAAGACAAAACATGCTTCTTCAATTTGCAATTTGAAATCTGCAATTCGAAATTCGATTATGGCCATGGCTTCCAATCGCCCCAATTGTCGAGGTAGCGGCTCAGAGCGGGGAGCGCGGGTACATTCGCTTCGAGCCAACTCTTGGCGGCCAATACGCAGGCGTGTTCTTGATCGAGCGAAAGCTCGCCGCTCAACACACGGGTGCGGAGCAGGACGAAATAGGTGTCGAGCGTGTCGAAGAGGCAGTAATCGTTGATCTCTTGCAGCTTTCCCTCGACGTGCATCCGATAGATTTGATCGCCGCGCGTTTCGAATTTGCCGGGTTTGCCGAGCAGTTTGGAGAGCAAGTTGAGTCCGCCGACGAGGCGAAAGGCATGGTCGTTGGTGAGCCAGCGGAACAGATCGAGATGCCGCGGATCGGTTGAACCGCGTGACGAAAAACGGGAGCCGGCGGCAAAGCCGTAGCGGAAGGCAGCGAGTTCCAGGAGCGGCAGATCGAAGGCGTCGCCGTTGAAGGTGACTAGGGTGGCGTCCGTTTCGCGATGCCGATTCCAGAACGCTTCGACCATCGCCCGCGTGCGGAATTGCGGGCCGTCGAGGCAGGCGATACGTTGCACCCCGTAATCGTCGCCGACTTCGATCAAGCAAATGGCGACCGGAATGTGGAATGAGACCGGCAGAAAGTCGGAACCACGCGACGAATCGGAGCGGGCTTCTTGCTGAGCCTTCGCGATCGCCTGCTCCGGAGTGAGGTCCTGGCCGGAATATTTGACCATCGCGAGAAGCTTGCCGTCCGGCACGCTCTCGGTGTCGATCACAAGATATGCGGGTCGCATGGGGCAATTGTACAATGTCCCTTTCGAACGACGGTTTAGCCGCGACGCGCAGCGGTGCGCGGACTGCTTTCCATGCGATCGCAAAGCGCCAAGTCCGGGCTCCGCAGCGGGTCGCGGCGAAC
>JAIEPT010000215.1 GCA_019748295.1 Gemmataceae bacterium
TCCAGATGCCTCAGTTGCGATCGATTGATCTGGCGGGAACGAAGGTAACCCCGAAGGGCATCGAAAAGCTCAAGAAGCAAAGGCCGGATCTGGAGGTTTTCGACTAATGTCAAATTTCATCGACTAGGTGGCGCCTTTCTCTTTTCGGAGCAAACTCGTCGCCATGGGACTCTTGACCTTCAGCATCAACGTCACCCTGGACGGCTGCGTCGATCACCAGGAGGGGATCGCCGACGATGAGACGCACGCTTTCTTCACCCGTCTCATGGACGAGGCCGGGGCGATGCTGTGGGGCCGCGTCACCTATGAGATGATGGAGAGCGCTTTTCCGGCGGTCGCCCGCGGTGATGTGGAGGCGCCGCCGGCGATTCGCGAGTGGGCGGTCAAGCTGGAGGCCAAGCCGAAGTACGTGGCGTCAACGACACGGAAGGACTTCCCGTGGACGAACAGCCGCCATCTCGTTGGCGACCTACGCACGGCCGTGCAGAAGCTCAAAGACGCAACCCCGGCCGGAGTGCTCCTCGGCAGCGGCAAGCTCGCGACCGAGCTGGATCGCCTGAATCTGATCGACGAATATAAGATCCTCGTCCACCCCAGAATCGCCGGCCACGGCCCGACCCTGTACCAAAGCGGACTGTCCAGTTCGCGACGGCTGGAACTGGTCTCGGCCACGCCGCTCCGCAACGGCGCGGTCGCTATGCACTACAGGCGCGAACGCGGCTAACCGACTGATCAAGCTGTCTATAAGTCTTTCAAAGGAAGACCTTTACCTTCCGGCGTTTTGCAAGAAAGAAACTTCGTGTCACAATCGATGCCGCGCCGCGTACTCTCGATGAGGCCGGAGATGGTGAAGCACGAGGATCGATGCGATGAACGACCGATGGTACTACTTCGCGAACGGCGCGCAGGCAGGGCCGGTTCCTTTGTCGCGCATTCGCGAGTTGGTATTGGACGGCATGCTGTCCCGCTCTGCGGAGGTCTGGAAGCAAGGCACCCCGGATTGGGTTCCTCTGAGCAAAGTTACGGAATTGCATGATCTTTTCGCTCCGCCGCCGCCCGCGCTTGCGCCGCAGCCCGCATCCGCGGTTCCGCCCGCGCCCGCTCGTGCGATAACGCAGGCGATCGTGGATAGGGTGATCTCGGCTTACACCCGCCCCAAGGAACCGCTCGTTCACTCCCCGCCGCTCGCGGGAGCCGTTGCGGCCGCGATCTTTTATCTTGCCGTCGCCGTGGTTCTCATCGCCTGTTTCCTCTGGCTTGGGCGGAGCGGGGCTCCGGGCATCTACTCCGCCGGCCTTATCTTGGGCCTGCTCGTCCTGATCCCCTTGGCGGCAACTCGGCTTTGGCGAACCGCCTTCGAAATCGATGCCGAAGACAACGTCATCGTGCGGCAAGGTCCTCTCGTGACCCCTTTCGAAGCACGCTATTCCGGCCGAGACTTCAGGGCGGTCGCGATCATTCCTCGACTGCGAACGCGCTCGCAAGGTAGGCCGGAAATAAGCTACTTGGTCGAGCTGCGAGGCGCCCGGCAAGCGGTGCAGATCGCTTGCGAGCAATTCTCCAGTGCGGCCCTCGGATTGGCGGAGGATGTCGCGATTCGCCTTCAGTTGGATCTGATCGACGGCTCCGAGAACCCGCCAGTCCTGCGTCGAACTTGGACTCTGACGCAGAACCTTCGCGAAACAGGCGGCCTTTTCGCCGAAGCGAGCGCGTCGTCGGTCTTGTTCCCGCCCATTTCCGCGCATTTGCAGTCGCTGGTCCAGCTCGACAGGAACCGGGCAACGCTCCGACTCCCAGTCAGCGGTTACGGATGCCTGGCGACTTGGCTCATTTTTGCCGCGGCGGGGATTGGGTTGGTGGTCCACATCGGCTTTCAAACCGGCCACGGCGGGTTGATCGCGATGTGGTCCGCGTTCGTCGGGTTTCCACTGCTTGCCGGCCTCGCACTCGCCGCTCCCACCCAGACGACGGTGGAGGCCAATACGGATTTCATCCGACTGAAGACGACGGCTTTCGGCATCTCGAGCGAGCAGGAGATTCCCACTTTCGGAATCCGCGAGATCCGGCGCGACTTCAAGTTCATCTCGATCCGTACTCGCGAACGAAGCTTCGGCTTCGCATGCCGCGGAATGTCCGAAGGGGACGCGGAAACCGTCCGCGACATCCTCACGCTACTGGCACGCTGGCGAGCATAATGCCGGTCGCGAATCGCATCACGTCCTGCCCCGGCCGGTCATGTGCAGAGAGGAAGAGTTATTCTCCGACGGTCGCCCGCGGCGACGCGGAGGCGCCGCCGGCGATTCGCGAGTGGGCGGTCAAGCTGGAGGCTAAGCCGAAGTACGTGGCGTCAACGACACGGAAGGACTTCCCGTGGACCAACAGCCGCCATCTCGCTGGCGACCTGCGCACGGCCGTGCAGAAGCTCAAAGACGCGACCCCGGCCGGAGTGCTCCTCGGCAGCGGCAAGCTCGCGACCGAGCTGGACCGGCTGAATTTTATCGACGAATACAAGTTCCTCGTCCACCCCAGGATCGCCGGCCACGGCCCGACCCTGTACCAAAGCGGGCTGCCCAGCACGCGACGGCTCGAACTGGTCTCGGCGACGCCGCTCCGCAACGGTGCGGTCGCTCTGCACTACATGCGTGAGCGAGGCTGACCCGGCCGCAGTTCCGGTGGTGTCGCTACGCTCAACCACCGGCTACCTTATGTGACCCCTACCGGGGTCGATCTCCGCTGGCGTCGAATCGTCTTCCTGACGCCATGTCACCGTGGAATTAGGAGAGGAATTCATCCCTCGCCGCGATCGACCCCGATAGGGGTCACATAAGGTAGCCGGTGGTTGAGCGAAGCGACACCACCGGTGTGCGGCCGTGCGCAACCCGAATTGTGGTCGAGCGCCACCGAATCCGTCGCGTCTGCGGATCAGAACGGCAGCTTGCCTTCCCCGCGCGTCTTCGTCTTCCCGTACCCGCCCACCTTCTCGTAGACGCGGACGTAATCGACCACCATCTCCGCGGGGAACTGCGTCGTGCGGTCGGGGTTGCCGAGGAAATTGCCGCCGACGGCGACGTTCATCACGAGGTAGAACGGCTGATCGAAGGGGGCGGGCCAGGCGTTGAGGTCGGCTTCGTTCGCGGGCTTGCGTCCCTTGGCGCCTTCCGTCTTGCTCGTGCTCCACCAAAAGGATTGCTTCTGATATTCCTTGCCGTCCACGAGCCAACGGATCTCGCCGGGTTCCCATTCGACGGCATAGATGTGAAACTCGACGAAGGTCCCCTTCTCGGGAAAAACATAGTCCTTGCCGGAGTGGGCATTCGCCGGCCAACGACCGCCGTAGTGAAGCGTGCCTAGCACTTTGTTCGGCTCCTGGCCGCGGGCCTCCATCACGTCGATCTCGCCGGACGCGGCCCAAGGGCCATGCTTCTCGTCTTGGGGCAACATCCACAGGGCGGGCCAAATGCCCTTCCCCGTGGGCAGTTTGGCCCGAAACTCGAATTTGCCGTAGCGCTGATTGAAAAGCGGCGAGCGATCGCGTTTCTGCGTCTTGAGCCGAGCGGACGTGTAGCCGAAGCCGTTGTGGGATTCCTTGCGGGCACGGATGTGCAGCATGCCGTCCTTCACGAACGCGTTTTCAGGGTCCTTCGTGTACGCCTGCAGTTCGTTGTTGCCCCAGCCATGGATCCACTGGTTAGCGTCGTAATTGAAGAAGCCGTTTCCCAGGTCGTAGTCCCACTTCTTGGGATCGATCTTCTCGCCATCGAACTCGTCGCTCCAGGTCAGTTTCCAACCGGGCTCGGCATTGCCGCCTGCGAACAAGCCGCAGGCGAAAGCGACTACGAGCAATGCCGAGGCAGCGATTCGGGGGAAGAGAGGCTTGGGATGCATGGAGCGATTCCAGGGATAAACGGGGTTCCGACTCGCATCCTATCGCAGGCAAGTGGGATCGGCTGCGGCATCTGGGCACATCGTTTGCCTAATGATTGAACGCCGCTTCGCGGAACGCGAGATTTTGCCTCAAGTTCTCGGAACGGGCAACCGATGGAAGTGGACTGGACACGTAGAGGTTTTCGGCGGTACAACCGCCCGACTTTTGCGTCGCGAAATTGCCTCGCGCGGTTTCGCGTGATAAGTTCGAGATAGCGGATCGGCTCATCGAGCCGTTGGCTGAAACCCCAGCCTTTCCTTCCGGCCTTCGCCGCTCTTTTCGAACTTTTGTTTCTGGGCTGCGTCGTTCTCGGTTTGTCGAACCGCGACGTCTTCGACCCCCAGGCCCTGCCTTTCTGGGCTTCGCCTCTCGGCCGGACCCGCCAGCGTTTCCCCGATCCGGGACCCCTGCGCCACCTTCGTCGGCTTGGCTGCGAGCGGACCGTCGGCATCGCATTCCGATTGCTTCTCGCGTACTTTTTCATCGTTTTTTACTAGGCCGGACGCCGAACCGAGCGCCTCGACCTGCGTCGATCTCGTCCCTGCGCGCCGTCGCGGACTCTCTTCCGCTGCGCGCATGAGGTGCCGTCCCATGCACACGTACGAATGCATCCTGGCCGTCGTCCTGCTCACGGCCCCCAAAGAACAACCCGCCGCCCCCGAACTGGGGGATTGGCTGCACGCCATGCGGCCAACGATTTTGGCACTGGCTCTGGAAGACGAAATCCTCGATCCCCGCGAACTCTCGTTCTTCATCGCCGCCGGCGGAGATGCGTTGGGCGACCTGACGACGCTTCGCTGCCGAATGGCCGACTTCGCCGACGTGCCGCGCCTTTCCGAATGCCGGCGTTTGCCGGATCGGAAAGCCATCAACGAGTATTTGGCTTTCAATCGTGCCTATCGAAATGATCTAACTACAAGGCTCTCGATCGCGCGAGTGCATGCCGAAGAACTGCGCAACGCCCTCGCAGATACGGATCGCCTGCACTCCGTGTGGGACGCTGTTCGTGATGCGCGATGCGATTATTACTACGTGACCGTTCGCCGCCAATCGCTGCGACTGCTTCGTGAGATGGTCGGCGCCGATTCCTACTACACGGGGCAACTCCCGCCGCCTGTCCCCCTCTGGCATTTCGCGTCGTCGCGGAATTGATTGCGGGGGTGCATTTGAGAAAATTCAACCCGTCCGATCTTCCGCTTGCGGCTTAACGATCTGACGCCGCGGATCCTCTAGCCACAAGCGGGGATCGCGGAACGTGATTATCGGGACTCGGACGCGTCCAGTCATGCGGAACGCCACGGAGGGCGTTCCCTACAGCGATTGATGTTTTTGCAAAGTTGATGTCGATGGAGAATCGCTTAGCCGCAAGCAGGGATCGCGGACGAATGACCAGCGTCATTCGTGGTCCTTCATCGCCTTGGGGGGCGGGATCGGCAGACCCTTCGTCGGAATCAGCGGCGTGTTCGCGAACACATTGCGCGGGCGAAGTTCGAAGCCGCTCCACATGGCGACGGCGCAACCCGGAGAGCGCTCTTGGCGTTCGACACCCTTCTGGTTCTTCGTCGTTCGCTCGGCGCCCAGAAAATCCTCATCGCGCGGCACATGCAGGTTCGACGACATGTGCCATGCGACGACGTTGTCGCCCAACGGCGATTTGCCGGCAACGTACTTGGGCAATTTCGGATAATCCCACTGCTTCGCATCGAACGGCGTCACCCACAGGTCATTCAGCGTGAACTCGTCCGCACTCCCCTTAGCGCCAGGGACGAAGTGGCGTGCGTTGCCGTAGCGAAGCGGCACGAGGTCATACGCGACGGGTCGGCCCAAGGCGTTCAAGTCACGCGGACTGCGGATGCGCAGCGATGTGAACTCCTCCGCCACCCACTTGATGCCTTGCGCTTCCGTCAGGCGAATTTCCTCCGTTTTGCTTTTGGCCGGGTCCTCGGGAACCGGTTCGATGTGCTTGACGACATACGCCTCGTTCGGCTGGTTTCGCACGTCCCGTTCGTCCGGCCCTGACCCGCCCAGATCGACGTCGATGCGCCAGCATGCGCTATGCATATGGCCGGTTCCTTGATTCTGATGCGGATGCAGGTTTTTCCCGGTCGAGCCCAGCTTGCAGACGATGGCGCCGTCGTTCTGGAAGCCGTATTGCATGACGTAAAAGTAGTTCGAAGCCTGGAGCACGCCCCAGAGGAGCACTTCCTGCCGCCGACTCGCTCGGGTAGTGCCGCGTCGTTCGCCTCCGTCAGATTTTCCCATCTCGAAATGAACATCGCTGAAGAAATAGAGCAGCCCCGCATCGCGGTCTTCGCGAACGACATAGGGATCCACCAGTGTGCCGAACGGGCCGAAGACGTTTTTCTCATCCCCGACGATCTGCAGCAGCGACCACGGGGCATGGCCCGGCGAGCCGATGTCGAAGAAGCGGTCTGCGTTGTTCTGATAGGGCACGTATATCTGCGACACGCGCACGTCGCCGAGCACTTTCAGCCAGGGCTGCTTCTCGCGTTTGAACCAGGCGCTTTCGATCCGCAAGCCGTGCCGCACATCGCTGACGTAGCGGACGAACCAGGCGGTTTCCTGCTTCTCGGGAGGGGCGCCGAGCGGGAAGCCGAACTGCATCGTCTGCACCTGATTCAGTCCCGTCCGCGTTCCGTTGCGTGCGATGTAATCGTCGAAGTCGCCAAGTGATTTCTCGTATCGCTTCACGAAGGCAGCCAGTCGCGGCCCATCGAGCCCGAGGCTGCAATCGAGATCCGCCTCGAGCCGAGTGGTGACTTTATCCGCGATCGCCCGGCTCAACGCCTTCTGCTCATTCCAACGATTGACGACCTCCAACGGCCGTTTGGGAAACAGAGCGCATTGAGCGACCAGCACGCGGCCTTCGTCGAACAGAAACAACTCGACCGTTTTGCCCTTCAGCATGACGCGAACGCCGAACTCGGTGTCGGTCGCCTTCATCCCCGCGTCGCGCACCAGCTTTTGCAGCGATGCAGGAGTCACGCTCGGAGGTTCCTGCGCGGATGCCACGCCGACCGCCAAGCATGCGGCGACGATGACGCCAAGCGATGCGAATCGAATCATTGCAGCGATTCCAAAGGAAGATGGGGTAAGAGCAGTGCATCAACTTGACGTCGCGGCACCAAGCCCCAGGGTAAGCGCAGCGCACCCGGGGATCAGTCCGCGGTCTGATCCCCACCGTGCGCTGCGCTTACGGTGGGGCTTGGGCAACACACGCGACGGATTAATCGACGTACGAATCGAAGACGCGGACTTGCTTCCAGTTGTACTTCATTTCCTTGATGAACTCTTCATGCCGCGGAGCGGTCTGATACTGATCGTGAGCGGCCATGTTCTTGAAGACGAGATGCAAGGCGACGTCCCAATCGACGACGTTGACTTCGCGCTTCAGATCCTCGGCGAGCACGCCCGCGGAGAAGTAGACTTCGCCCGGATGCTTGGTGAGGTACTTTTTGCACGCATCGACGAGCTTTTGCTTCTCGGCCTTCGAGTTGTCCTTCAGCGCGAAGAAGACCATGTGCCCCAGCTGCTTGTCCGACTTTTCCTGCGCCTGCGGGCGCGGCGACAGGGCGGACATCCCGAGGAACAGGCCTGCGGTCAGCAGGACGGCGACGATCGCTTTCTTCATGGCATCTCCTGGAAAGGGGAACGCGGAGGAACATGGACCGTTCTATGCGTCGGTCCGTCCCGCGTCGCGATGCCGAAGGATCAGCGCGTTGCATCCGCGATGATCGTACGAGCGACTTTGTAGGCGGTTCGCAGCGTGGTGGCGCGCGCCTCCATCTGCCCTTCGTTGAAGTGTTGCCCCGGCGCCGCGTGAGGCAGGCCGGCGACCGCGAGCGTCAGCGGCAGCAGACTCATGAACTCGCGGGCCTTCTGCTGCTGGCGTTCGATGCTTTCGGTGCTCATAAATTCGCCTCTTGTTTTACTTCTTTTTCGACTTCTTGTTCTGCCGAACCCACTCCTCCCAATTGTCGATAAACGTGCTCGGAGGCATTCCCACATAACTAGGCGTCTTCGGCAATGAGATTGAAGATTCGACGTAGTCAAGATAGTTGGGCGGCAAAAAAGCAGATGTCGGGGGCAAATCCTCAAGCAGCGTGAAAACCAGGCTACGATCTTTGCTCTTGGTCCATGCCAAAAATGCATCATGCATCGCTTGGAGGTTCTGAGATGGCTCACCTTTTTTTCGTACCGTACTTAGCAGTCTCACACAGCGACTTTGTTCGCGCCACATCCGGGCGTCCACCAGTTCGATTTGAGTGTTGAACTCTTTTCTCGCGGCAAAGTAATTGCGAGCCTCATAAACTCCCGCAAGCCAGTCGTCGCCGAACGCCTTCTTGAGTTGATTTTGCGTTGTATCGTCCTTCTTTTTTCTATAAGCGTTTTCCAAACTCACGAGACCGACATTGTCTGCAATTTTATCGATGCGTTCGACAACATCTTTAAAACGATCGTCAAATTGCTTCTTTGCCGGCTTGAAATGCTGTTTGCAAGTCTCTTCGTCTACAACGAGCCGAAGTCGGTCTGCGAACTCAGCTTTGGTCTGCGCTGCTTCGTTCAGCAATTGCGGCAAAGTGTCGCCGCAGCCGATCGCGAGGAATGCGATGAGGGGCAGCAGGCTACGTCGCATACGGACCTCATTCCGGCTTAGATGCCGGGTTTGATCGACTTGAGTTTCTCGAACAGCTTCTCGCCCCCAGGCAAAGCGAGCACGCGCTGCGTTTCCTCGACCAGACTTCGCCGGGTGGCGTCGAGCCGCTCCATTCGCTGATCGAGCTGCTCCCGAAGCCCGCTGCTCGGTTCGCCCAGCTTTCGCCCACGCTCCGCCAACGCTTCCATCTTGGCCGCGATCGCTTCGAGCTGCGGCTCGGCCGACTTCATCGACGCCTCGTCGCGAACTCGGCGAAGCACGCTCGTCAGTTCGCTCATCGCCCGTTCGTTGTCGTCGATCACCTTGAGGTGGTTGTCGCAACCGATGGCGAACAGGACGAAACCGACCAAGCACGCACGCGCTTTCATCTTCGAATTATTTCTTCTCGGGTTCGAGAATGCTACGGATTTCGGCAAGAACTTCTTTTCCCGCCGGCAGACGCTTGAGCCGGGCGATCTCGGCGGTCAGCTTCTTTTTCGATTCCTCGAACTTCGGCTGATACTCCTTGGCGAGACGATCCTTCTCTTCGCGATTGGGCGGGTCCATCTTTCCCGCCTTGGCGCGAACCTCAAGAAAGTCCGATGCCGCCTTCTTCAGCTCCGGCGTGGTCTCTTTCGCGGAGTCGGCATCCTGCACTTTCGCGAGGGCGGCGACCGTGCGGTCGAGGACTTCCAGCATGGATTTAAGCGCGTCCTCGTACTGCGCCTGGGCGAGCACGAAGCTCGCCGAGAGGAACAACATCGTCGCGGCTACGTAGCGCATGGAAACTTCCCCTAGTGCCGGTCTTCCGCTTGCGGCTTAGCGCTCGGAGAAAGCCCTGTTCTCGCTAAGCCGCAAGCGGAAGACCTGCGCAGACGGCCTTGAAACAGGCGCCGAGCCGATCCCGGATGTGAAGCGGAGCGCGGATTGAATGGCACGCGATCGCATGGCAAGCAGTCCGCGCTCCGTGGCGCGTCGCGGCGGACCGTGAACTACTTGTTCTGCGCACCGAGATTGCGGAAGTCGTTCATCGCGCCATCGAGCTTTTCGGTGAAATCGCGAATCTTATCGCCGTACTTCGTCTTGGCCTCCGCCACTTGCAGTTCCAACTCGCGAACCGTCGTATTCAGTTCCTTCAGCGTATCGTTCAGACCCATCGCGCCGCGCGTGCGGGCGATTTTCTTTTCTTCCTCGTTCAGCGGCGCCCGCCGTGACGCCTTCACCAGAATCTGCTGGAGTGCCGCCGGGACGGTGCTCAATTCCTTAACCGCTTCGCTGGCTTCTTTCATTTCCTTATCGGAGGGGGATTTCGCGTCCCCTTTTTCCACGGCTTCCTTGAGCTTGTCTTTGACGAATTTGAGCTTGGTATTCGCGTCGCTGAGCTGGTTGTTGACGTCGGAGACGACGTTGGGCCGATTGTCCGAACCGCAGCCGGCGGCCGACATCATCAAGGCGCCGCAAAGGGCGAGGCAAGCGGAAATACGCATCATCGTTCTCTCCTGAAACGAACGTCTTCGTTCGTCCCTTTCCAGTTCGGCGCTCCATCAATGGACGGCATCGCCCGAGCATATCGTCTCAATGCTCCCAAATATAGCGAAATGGCCAAGATGCGGCGATATGCGGACGACGCTGGGACAACGTCGCAACGAACGTTGCGTTCTGTAGGGAACGCCCTCCGTGGCGTTCCGCCGAACTGGCCGATGTGGACCCCCATCATCCAACATTCCGCGCAATCCCCGGCTTGTCTCTGACGCCACGCATTACCGCACAGCCGGTTGCTGCAGATGGATTAAGGGGGCCGACATCGTCCAGTTCGGCGGAACGCCACGGAGGGCGTTTTCTGCAGAACGCGGCGTGTGTTGTTCGGACAACCGGCGAATTAACCACAATTCCACTTGCATTCCCATCTTCGCCATCTTATCCTCATTCCTGTCTCTCGGCAGTGGGCAGGGATGTCCGACCGAGCGATCTGTTCACGCCTGGACGTTTCTGGACTGCGGATGCCTCATCGCCTTGGCGATGCGGTATCCCCCGGCATGCTCGCGGCATGAAGGAGCGATGGCTCGGTCTTTTCGAAGAAAAAATGGGGAAAGCTCTTCCGAATTGGCGAATCGGCGAAAGCCCGTTTGCCGATGAAGATGCCAGCGCCACCCCTTCGTTTCTTCCAGGACTTCGTGCGTCCTCATTCGGTCGGGAGCTCTCGGCGCGAGTCGAGACGGCAAGCTTCAGGCGGAGGAGCAGAACGAATGACGAGACGCTAGTCGTTTGCGGGCCTGGTCTTTCCGGGTTCGGCGAACGGTCAGCGTGAGGGGTTCGCAGCCCAAGTGCCGGCGGGGTCTGACGCGCTCCAGCATGCATGCGGGAGTCCGCTGCGAGGCACGTGGCCAAACGACGCAGTTGCTCAGGCTTTCCTCGGAAAGGCCGGGGCCAAACTCACCATAAAGTGGTCTGGCGTCTTTTGCAGCCCCCACCGTATAAGAAGACCCGAACGCCGAGGAACTTACAATGCTTCGCGAACGATTCCCTGGCAAGGATGTCCGGGGGTGGCATGCGAGCGGACCCCATTTCGTCCAAGCTCCTAGCGCCTCGTCCAAGCCCCGTGCGGCTGACATTCATCCCACTGCCTTCGTCTCTCCGGAAGTCGAGCTCGCCGAGAACGTCGAAATCGGCGCGTTCTGCTATCTCGAAGGCAAAGTCAAAATCGGCCCCGACTCCGTCATCCGGCCCGGCGTCTACATCTACGGCCCTTGCACCATCGGCCGAAACAACGTCATCCACACCGGCACGATCATCGGCGATAAGCCGCAGCACCTCAAATACAACAACGAGCCGACCTCGGTCGAAATCGGCGACAACAACATCCTCCGCGAAAACGTCACCATTCATCGCGGCACCTCGCACTCGATGAAGACGACGATCGGGCACAACTGCTTCTTCATGGTCGGCAGCCATGTCGCCCACGACTGCGTGGTCGGCAATCGCGTGATCCTGACCAACGGCGCCCTGCTCGGCGGGCACTGCGTCGTCGAAGACAACGTCATCATCTCCGGCAACGCGGCCGTGCATCAGTTCTGCCGCATCGGCCGGCTGTCGCTGCTGAGCGGTTGCTCGGCGACGACGAAAGACATGCCCCCCTTCATCATCCAGCAAGGCGTGGACAATGTGGTCGGCGTCAACGTCGTCGGCATGAAGCGATCGGGGATGTCGTACCACCAAATCAATGCGGTGCGTCAAGCGTTCCGCATGGTCTTCCGCCAGGGCCTGACCTTGCCCGTGGCGATCGCCAAGATGGAACATGAACTGGGAAGCGTGGACGTCGTCCGCGAGATGATCACGTTCCTCAGCCGCTGCAACAAGGGCATCAATCAGATGCGTACCCGCAA
>JAIEPT010000038.1 GCA_019748295.1 Gemmataceae bacterium
CCTTCCCATCTTGTTTACCGGAACATGTGCTCGCACGTCAAGTGCGGCCCCGCCTGTTTCGTGAGGAACCGGACGCCGTTCGCCTTATTGCTGAGCCGCGACGGCAGCGGCGAATTGGCTGGGGCCGCGGAGCAGCGTCTCGACGGTGAAGTTCGGCACGAGGAAGATGCCGTGCGGCCATGCCGACGATTGCGCGAAGTAGCCGCTGGGGTCGAAGCGGGAGCCGATCGTCAGCGTCACGGTTTCGCTTCCGAAAACGGCTTCGATGCGCACCGTCGCCTCCTTCGCATCTAGCTTTTGATCCTTCCGCGACGGCGAACCGATCGACACGATGCGAGGGGTACGCAGTTGGGCGATCAGCTCTACGAGTTGGTCCACCTTCGCGGAATCTAAGCTAAACTCCTGAAGTCCGCTCGCATCCTTCCATGTCTTGTCCGTCTTCTTGAAATGCAAGGTTCGCAATTCGACGGGAGTGCGGATCGCCATGCGAATCTCGCTCGCGGCTGTTGAATCGAAATGGTGGATTTGGCCTACGACGAAGTTCCACGACACAGCCTCGATGCCGGCCGCCGCGAGTCCCGCTGAGCTAGCGGCCACGACCGGCTGGCCGATTGCGAGCGCGAGCCGATCGCGGAAATCATCTTCGCCCAGCAGTTTGGCGAAGTCAGGCGTCAGCGTGAAGATGCGATCGACGCCGCTTCGCGTGCCGAACTGGGCGCCCTCCGTTGTTTCCTTGCCGATTCGGAAAACGATGGTTTCGCCCGGCTCGCTTAAGTTGGCCGCCAGGGCCGACGCGATGCCGCCGACGGGATCGAATGCTGCCGCCGTCACCGCGGCCGCGCCTTGGGGGGAAAGACTGTGTCGCTTCAACGTGAAACTGGCGACGGTGCTTGGCGACTTGAGGCCGAACGGTTCGATATTCGTTTTCGCGTCCATGTTTTGCACCCATCGTCCCACGGTCGGATGCGACAGCACGGTGAATATGCGGAATATCTTGGCGGAATCGGCAGGGGCCGTCTCTTTCCCCTCGCGGACGATCCAGGATCCCTTGTCGTTCCGCTCGATATTGACGGTCCTGCCGCCGCGCTCGATGGTTGCGCGTTCCACGTCGGTGGGGCCGAACTCCGGCAGATCGCGGTCGAGGAAGGCCAACTTGCCTTCGCTGGGGAGCAGCAGATCGAGCCAGCGTTTCTCCACCTGGAATCGCGTTTCGATGTTCCCCGAAGTGCGCTTCACGTTGACGCGATTTCCCTCAGTGGAGCCGAACGCCAGCGAGAAGACGGGGCGAACCTCCTTCTTCAGCGTCGCGTTCCCCTTGTCGTCTTTCGCGGTGCCGTCCGCATAAAGGGCGATCGACGTCTTGGGATCGTTGAGCCCCTTCGCTTCATCGATCTTCTTGCCATCACCTTCGAGGAATTCCTTGATCTCCCGCCGGCCTTGCAAGGCATCAAGCAAGGTTCGCACCGCATCGACGCTCGCCTTGTGCGTGGCTTGGCTGGAACGATAAGTCCAGTTCTTGTCGTCCTTCTTCAGGAGCGTTGTCTCGTCGCCGCCTTGCCGAATGACCACCGCATCGACGCCGCGGGTTTCGTTGCCGGAAACGTCCGTGCTCCGCAGTTTTTCCGGCGTTTGCAGTGCCTTGAGGATCGGCTCCGTCAACTTGGCGGGGATGCGGAAGACGCCCTCGTCGCCGCCAAGCCGGGCATAGCGGGAGTCCCCCTCGGCATTGCCGATGAGCAGCGTCTCACGCGTATCCTTGGCGTCGCCGGAAACCGAGATGGAGAGCGCCGCGCGCCCTTCCTGCAGTCCGTATTTCGCGGGATCTACCGGAGGAACGAGATGATCGCTGACGTCGGAAACGCGGATGCTGAGGATCGCATCGATCAGCCCGCGCACGCCCTCGGCGGATGGTTTCGCTTCCGGCGGCGTCCCCTTCGGCGCCGGCGGGCCTTCTTCTTCCGCAAGGCCAAGGTTCGGCTTGGCGATCCGCCACAGGCCGTCCGAACCCTGGTCGATCTGCAGGTCGCGATCGTCGCCGAAAATCTCGACATGCTTCACGCTCGGCGTATTCGCATTGAAGAGCCGCAAGGGGCGGAGCGAACGCAGGTCTTCGAAGAAGACCGCTTTCAGGCTCGAACGCGGCACGCCGACGATGCGGTTCGGCTGATCGGAGGTGGAGACGTAGGCCAGCTTCTTGTCCGGGCTCAGGCTGCCGACCCTAAGCGTCCATTGCTTCTCGAAGCTCGCAATGCGCTTGTCCTTGGGATGGCCCGACAGCGTGATGGTCAGCATCGGCTGATTCATGCCCGAGGCGGCGGGATCGTTCGGCACATTCGCTTCTTCGTCGCGTCGAGCATCGCGGACTTGCTCGACCAGATCGCGGACCCGGAAGCTTTCGACGCCGATCGTCTGCTCGCCGACTTTCGCCTTCCAGAGTTCTCCCTTGGGTACGAAAGCGTATTCCGTCGCCTCCTTGTCCTTCTCCGCCTTACGCACGACGACGCGGTCGATGTCGTAATCCGCGAAAGCCGCCTTCAGCGACGGCAGGACGAACGCTTCCTCGACGACCGTCTTTTTCCAAGCCGTCATGAGGCCGAACGCCCACAGGACGGTCAACAGAGCCGCGAACAAATACCCGGTGCTTCGGAAGTTCATGATCGCTCCGGCGTTCTGGTCCCTCTCCGCCTTTGGCGGAGAGGGGTTCGTCTCTGGCTCCCCTCTCCCCTTGGGGGAGAGGGGCTGGGGGTGAGGGGTAAGAGCGGTGCATCTTCGTAATCAATGCAACTTGGGCGTTGCACCCGCGGCGATCCCCAGGGTGCGTTGCGCTTACCCTGGGGCTTGGCGGAAAATATTGAAATTATGCACCGTTGACTCCCCTCACCCCCGGCCCCTCTCCCCCAAGGGGAGAGGGGAGAAAAACCACTTACCTTCGCCGCACCATCCACAGCGACATCCCCAACGACAAAATCGCGAGGACGATGATCCATGTCGATCCGCCCAGCATCAGCCCGTAGGGGGCGTTCGGCTTCGCCTTGTAGAAACCCGATTCGATCGGCCTCGGCCCAACATATCCGCCGGTGTCGGCGAGCCAGGCGAGGGTTGCGACTTCGAGGTCGAGCAGCGTCTCTTGCCGATCGCGCGTCAGCATCACGTTCGAAAGCATCTCCGCGTCGCCGAAGACGGCGAGCCGCGGCTTCGCGGCATCGTCTTTCCCCTCAGTGACCACCACAGCGGCGGGGACAGCCTTGGGGGAGAGACGCGGGAGCAACTGCTGTTTGGCGTTCAGCTCCTGAGCGAAACGGAGCGGGCTGCGGAGGGCGGCGACCGTCCCTTCGATCCAGGGGCGTGTCGGCCGAATGTCGCATTGCAGAAACGTCTCGGCCTTGAATCCGCCCGGTTGCTGCAGCGGGCGAATGACGCGGACAGTGCGGGCGATCAAGGGACGGGCGGCAAACTGCTGGGCCAGCTTCAATTCGGATCGAGCCGGCGGCAGCAGCGGCGTCAGCGTCAGGTCGTCGCCGATCGGTTCGGCGTTGAGAATGAAGTCGTCGGTCACCTCCACGTTGTAGCGCCGCAGCCATTCTTCGAGCCCGGTCTTGCGAAGGCCATTCAGCGAAGTATCGGCCACGACGTCAAAGTGGATGAGAAGACGTCCGCCGCGGTCCATGTAGCGTTGCAAAGCGTCCAGCGTCTCTTTGGCAAACGGCGAACTGGGGCCGAGGATGATCACGACCGAAGCGTCGAGCGGAACGTCGCGTTGCTGATTCGCGTTGAGCGGGCCGGCCACGACCTTCTCGTCCTTGTCCGCCAGCACGTCCTTGGCGAGCGACAGGCCGCGCACCTCGTAGTTCTCCTTCTGCAACTGCTCGACCAGCGTGGCGGCCCCAAGAGGCTGCATCGGTTGACGCGGGTCGCGGCGAAGCGCCATCTCTGGCGCTCGCACGTCGAGTTCGTCATGCCCCTGCAAGATGTAGAGCTTCCGCTTCTCCTTCGATTGCACCAGGCCGTTGAGTTCCTTCATCAGCTCCGATTCGCCCTTGAAGAGGATCGCCTCGCGCTGCTGGTCATAAAGTTTCCGCTCGGCGATGAACGCATGCGGCGGCGCCTGATCCGGGTTCGCGGGCATTTCGCCGTAGGCGATCAAAAGGCCACGACCGCCCGTTGCACGCGGGTCGTCTTCGTTGGGTTGCAGCACCTTGAATCGCTGCTGCAGTTGCTCGTAGGAGGCTTTGTCCACATCGGGATCGATGATCTCGTACTTGAAGGCCGTGTTCGCCCCGGCCGCATTTTCGAGAAGATGGAGCACTTCGCCGTAGACGCTGTAGTTGCGAGGGAGCAAGGCGAAGACATGCACAGGTTTCTTCAGGGTCGCAAGCAGGTTGGTGCTCGCGGGGCTGAGCGCTTGCAGGCCGCGGGCCTTCGACCAGTTGTAGTTGAAGGGGAGGGCGTAGTGGATGAGGACATTGACCAGCATCAGCAGGGCGAAGACGAGCAGGCCGCGGAAGATCGCGTCGTAGCCGAAGACGAGGCGACGCAGGCCGACGTGTTCGCGGACGTCGCTCCGCGCCGAGGCCAGGCTGACGAACATGAGCCCGAGGGCGGCGAGCAATGCGTAGGACCAGACCCAGAATTTCCACGCCCCGGCCGCGTCGTTGCCGAAGGCGAAGAGTTCGTTTCGCCACACGGCCGCACGGAAGAGCAGGGTGAGAAACGCGATGAAGCCGATGCTGCTGCCGACGGTGAGACGGGCCATTCGCCAGGAGACGACGGAGAGCGTCGTCTGCGAACTGAGCCACACGCCGGCGGCGACGAAGAGCACGGCAAGCATGGCGAGGCCTGCGGTTTCCGGGGCGTATTTCCAATCCCAGATGGCGACCGGTCCGCGCGCCTTCTCTTCGCCCTTCGCCCCCTTGACCAAGGGAACTTCATCGTCGGGCAATGCGACCGTCGAAACGCTCCGCTGCGAGTAGAGAAGCAGGCCGACGCTGATCGCGCACACGGCGGCGAACAGAAATGCGGCCATCGTCCACATGCCGCGACGCGATTCGAGGCGTGCTTCGTCCACCTCGCTGGTTGCTTCGCTTGAACCGGAAACGAACACGGATCGAAGGCCAATCCCGCCGCAAGCGGCCGCGAAGACGAGGGCGCTGATCCATTCGCCCGCCGCCGTCATCCCCCATTGCACAAGCAGCGCAATCCCGGAGATCGCATGAGCCGCGGCAACCATCATTGCAACGAGTCCGCTCCGATCGCGAGGCAACGAAGCCGCCGACGCGGCGAGCGACGCAAGCCCGGCGACTCCGAGCAGCACCACCGGGATCCACGAACGCGGCTCATGGCTGCGGTAAACCCACAGGGCGAGCACCAGCGACATGAAGCCGATCCACGCCAAAAGCGGACTCGGCCCACGGCGGGCGTCGGCGTTTCCTACCGGCGTTGCGGCGGCTTCGGACATGGCGACTTCAACTCCACTTGCGAGCCGACAGGATCTGGACCGTCAAGTACACGAAAAATGCCGCGATCGACAGCTCGACGCACAGAAACTGCGGGGAAACGAACCCGCGAGCGCTCTCGTCCCAGTAATGCACGAACGACATCGACCGAACGAAGTCGGCGAGCCGCGTGCTCGTGGGGCGGACGAAGTAGAACGCGAGCAGCAGCAGCATGCCGATGAACGTCAGCACGGCCGAGATGATCTGGTTTCGCGTCAGGCTCGAGAAGAAGAGCCCCATCGCGACGAACGCGGCCCCGCACGCCCCCACCGTGGCATAAAAGCTGAGCATCGGGCGATAGTCGAACTCCGCCCCACCCAGGATGCGCAGCGACAGGAGGAACACGCCCCAAGGGAGCCAGGTGAGCAGGTAGAACACCCAGCATGCGAGAAACTTGCCGACGACGATCGAACCTTCGTTGACCGGAGCCGTGAGAAGCAGCTCGAGGCTGCCGGTCCGCTTTTCTTCGCTGATCGCTCGCATGGTGATGATGGGGACGATCACCATCTGCGGAATGATTTGAATGCCGCCGAAGAAGTAGTAGGGAAGAATCGGCTCCGGCAATCCGCTCCCGGGTCCGCGTGGGCCGAAGCTTGTTTGAGCGACGATGTCGGAGAAGATCCAGAAGGCCACGCCTGCGAACGCGGCGAGGCAGGCGAGCACAAGGTACGCCACCGGCGAGAAGAACAGCGACCCCAACTCGCGGCGAAAGAGCACGATGGCCGGCAGGTCGAGGCAGATCGAAAGCGAGAAGCCGCCGTAAACGATTGCCGCCGTGATCAGCAGGATGCCCGAGGGGACGAGGAACGGCTGACCGCCGCGATAGATGCCGAAGGCCGCGAGCAGGACGTAGGCAACTGCGAGTCCGCCGAGGAAGACGCCGGCGTAGTATCCGAGATCGCTCGTCGAGTCGGCCACGGCGGAATAACAGGCGAGAAAGGTGAGACCCATCACCAGGCAAACGGCCCCGTCGGTCGCCATCCAATTCGATTGGCCGGTCGCCAGGCCGAGGGGAATGAGCGAAGCGACGAGGCCAACGATCAGGAGCGCCGAGCGAAGAATGGTTCGCCACGCGCCGTCTTCCTCATGCCGCAGCACCGCGAGAGCGAACGCCAGGCCGACGAACATCAAGGGAACTCCGATCGACAGAAACCAGATGCCCGCGGCATCCTTGCTAGGAAACGCCCGCAGCACCGGCCCCGCGATCATCATCGCTAGGGCGGCGGCGGCATAGAGTCGGCGAAACTGGATGTCCCCGTCAGCCAGCGCGTGAAACAGCATCAGGGCGCCGCCGAGCGTCAGGCAGACGAACGCCCACCCCGGCGTGATCGGATACTGAAACTCCATGAGGGGGGCCAACAGGCCGAGCAAACCGCAGGTGGCGAGGAAGAGGCCGACGAGCGAGAGGAACCGCGCCATCGTCGGTTCGTCCGCCCGCATTTCGGACGGAGCCTTCTCCGGCATCGGACGCCAATCATCCGGCACGTCGTCTCGTCGCAGTCGAAGGGAGCGCGTCGCCATGCAAGTCCTCGATGGTCGTCCGATTGCGGATTACGCTCGCCGATAGGCTTCGCTGGATGCCAAGGTTGCCCCAGGTTCGTCGGGCGCCTGTGCGGGATCCTGGGCTCGCAGCACGTCGAAAAAGGCATCTTCCAGCCGAACCCGCTTCCGCTCCAGCCGGCGGAGGGGCCAACCTCGGGCGGCAATCGTTTCGCCGATCTTCGCCCGGGCGTCCACGTCGCGTTCCGTTTCCACCGTGCAGGCGAGCCATCCCTCTTCATCCGGCACGCATCGCACCGCACGCACCTCTTCCAGCGTCGCCAGCGCTTGCCGAATCTCCGCTTCGGTTGCCTTTGTCTCGACCAGCACCGCGGCCGTCGGTTCCAGATCGTCGAGCGTGCGGCTCAGGCCAACCCGGCCTCGGGCGATCATGATGACGCGATCGCAGATGGCCTCGACTTCCGACAGAATGTGGGTCGAGAGGAGCACGGTTCGCTTCTCGCCGAATTCCTTGATAAGGGTCAGCGTTTCGCGCTTCTGCAAAGGATCGAATCCCGAAGTCGGCTCATCGAGGATCAGGATCGGCGGATTATGGACCATGGCATCGGCGAGGCCGACGCGCTGGCGATAGCCCTTGGAAAGCGTCCCCAGCAATCGCCGTTTCACTTCGCGAAGTCGGCAACGATCGAGGCAGAAATCGATCCGCGCTGCCCGTTCGCGGCGAGGCACGCCCTTGAGCTTCGCTCGAAATGCGACATACTCCTCGACGCGCATTTCGGGATAGAGGGGAACATTTTCGGGAAGATAACCGATATTGCGGCGGACGTCGAGCGATTGGGTCATCACATCAAAGCCCGCGACGCGCGCGATGCCGCTGGTGGCGGGAAGGTAGCCGGTGAGGATCTTCATCGTGGTGGATTTGCCGGCGCCGTTAAGCCCGAGAAACCCCACGATCTCGCCGCGGCCGACCTGGAAAGAGACGCGATCGACCGCCACCACCGGACCGAAATGCTTGGAGAGGTTTTCGACCTGAATCATGGCGACGTCCCTGGTGCGGCCATAGTCTTACGCCGCAAATAGGACGAATTCAAGTGCCGGAAAGACGGGCGTGGAAGTGCGCGGACGCGGGTTCCGCGCTCGGAAAGCGTTTTCGAATCCCCGTCCTCCGCTTGCGGCTTAGCGAGATCAGGGTGCTCTGCGAACGCTAAGCCGCAAGCGGAGGAGGATGGTTTCTCCGCGAATGCCGGCACGGCTCTGCGAAATGTTGATGCACCGCGTCCGGTCGCGCTTCATAATGGCGATTGACGGACGTTCTTCGCGTCCGCTCGACCCTTTCCAATCTTTCCTCCTCCATCGCGGCGGGCTTCCTCGCCGCGGTGGTGCTTCGGAAAGTCCGCTCGAGGAGCACCCCATGTCGAGCCGCAAGACGGAATCCATCCGCACCATTGCCCTCGTGGGCCACGAAGTCGCCGGGAAGACTTCGTTGGCCGACGCGCTGCTGTACAAAGCCAAGGCTGTCGATCGGCGCGGCTGCGTCGATGAAGGCACCAGCATCTCCGATTTCGACGATCAGGAAAAAGCCCTTAAGTACTCGCTCGATTCCAGCGTCCTCAATCTCGAACACGAAAACAAGTGCCTTTGGCTGATCGACACGCCCGGCAAGCCCGATTTCATCGGCCAGGCGATCGCGGCCCTTAATGCGGTCGAGACGGCGGCGATCGTCGTCAACGCGGCCGCGGGCCTGCAGGTCAACACGCGCCGGCTTTTCCGCGAAGCGGGGCGACGCGATCTTGCACGCATGGTCGTCGTCAACCGCATCGATCTCGACAACGTGCATCTGCCGGAATTGCTGAAGACCTTGCGCGAAACCTTCGGCAAACAGTGCGTGCTGCTTGATGCACCCAACGGAACCGGCAGTTCGTTCACGCAGATGATCAGCGTCATCACCCCGCCCGAGAATCCGCCCGCCGACATGCCGATCGATCTGGCGAAGGAACGGACGATGCTCGTGGATGCCGTCGTCGAAAGCGACGAGGCGCTCATGGAGAAGTATCTGACGGAAGGGGACATTTCGTCCGAGGAACTCGTCGCCGCGATGGCACGCGCGGTGGCGACGGGGACCGTCATTCCCGTCCTCTTCGCGGCGACCAAGAAGGACAAGGACCTCGGCGTAACGGAAATCCTCGATGCCTTCGCGCGCTATGCGCCGTCGCCATTGATGGGGGTGAAACGAAAGGGAGTGACGGACAAGAACGAAGAAATCGTCATCAACCCGGAAGATCCCGATTTCGTCGGCCAAGTCTTCAAGGTCCTTTCGGACAAGTTCGTCGGAACGCTGACCTTCCTCCGCGTCTTTTCCGGGAGCCTGAAGCCGGATCAGACGATCATCAGCCAAAAGACGGGCCGGGGCGGCAAATCGAGCGGGTTGCAGATGGTGCAGGGGAAGGCGGTCAAGCCGATGCAGTTGGCGGTGGCCGGCGATTTGGTCGCCGTGTCGAAGGTGGAGGATCTGCATCTGGGCGACACCGTCGGCACGCATGGGCATGGAACGCGGCTGCCGGCGCCGAGCTTTCCTGCCCCCATGTTCGGCCTCGCCGTCGATCCCAAGGCGCGCGGGGATGAGCAGAAGATCTCGACGAGCTTGCACAAAATCGTCGAGGAAGATCCCACCTTCAAGGTGACGCGCGATCCGCAGACGAAGGAACTTGTCATCACCGGCATGAGCCAACTGCACCTGGAAGTCTTGCAGAAGCGGCTCAAGTCTCGCTTCGAACTGGAGATCGTGGCCCACGAGCCGAAGATCCCCTATCGCGAAACCGCGCTGGGCCATGGGGAGGGGGTTCATAAGCATCGGAAGCAGTCGGGCGGCCGCGGGCAATTCGCGGAGGTGCATCTGCGCGTCTATCATTTGCCGCGCGAGATCGCGACGGCGGACCAATTCTTCAAGCAATTCGCCACGAAGGAACGCTTCGAGAAGATTCGACTCGACCACTCGCACTACGACCCGGATCACAACTTCGGTTTCATCGACCACATCGTGGGGGGGACCATTCCCAACCAGTTCATTCCCGCCTGCGAAAAGGGCTGCAAGGAACTGCTCGAGCGCGGCGCCCTCGCGGGTTACCGCATGCAGGATGTGGCCGTGGAGGTCTACTTCGGCAAGGACCATGCGGTCGATTCGTCGGAAGCCGCGTTCAAGACGGCGGCTCGCATCGCGTTTAAGAACGGTTTCCTTGCCGCCAAGCCGGTGCTGCTGGAACCGATCGTCCACATCGAGATCACTGTTCCCTCAAAATACACGGGGGCGATCTTGGGCGATCTCAACACAAAGCGGGCACGCATCGAAAACCAGGACAGCCTCCCCGGCGACCTGACCGTGATCCGCGGCATCGCACCCCTTGCGGAAATGACGCGTTATGCCGCCCAACTGGGCAGCATCACGCAAGGGCAGGGGAGCTACACGATGGAACTGAGCCACTATGACGCCGTACCCGGCAACGTGCAGCAGCAGATCGTCTCCAAGTCGAAAGTGAGCCACGACGAAGACGAGTAGTCAGAGCTTGAGCGCCAGCGAAGGTTTCGCAGCGACGCCTATGGAAGCGCGATGCATCACCGGCGTCGTTGCGAAACCCTCGCTGGCTGGCGCTCAGGCTTTGATTACCCCATCACCGCGTGGCGCATGTTGTGCGCCATATCCTGCGCGCGATGTCCCCAATCGCTGGCCGTCGTCGTCACGAACTCTCCCGCATCGTGTGCCCAATCGCCGGCCCGGTCGCGGATCATCGAACGGCGTCGCGAACCGCTTTGGGGGTCCGCCAGAAACATGAGTCCCATGCCCAAGCCGAGCCCGAAGGCGAAACAAACGGCATGCATGGCGTCGAATTTCGTTCCCATCATGGCGAACCCTCCAGGATTCGTGTTGCGGGAGGACCTGCGAACGACGTGTTCGCAAGCATCACTCCATTTGCATCACGTGCAAAGCGTGCGCCCGAATGCTCGAACGCGCATGCCTGCCCCGGCTAAATCAGCGTGCGCAAATCGGCAGCGGGTTAGCGGCCTGTTGAATACGAGTGGGCATCGCGATTCCGGTCGAAACATGCCAGTCGCCCGCACTAGCCCGAAGCGTCAGTCAGCGAGGGTCGACGCGAAATTCCTCGCTGACGCTTCGGGTTGGTGCGAAAGGTGCTGATGCGAAATCGCGCACGCTGATTTAGCAAGTCCGAATGTCTGTCTTTTGCCTTGCCCACGCGACAGCTTTCGGCAAATAATGTGAGCACTTCCGCCCTAAATGCTGGCCCCCCGCCTATGCTTCCCCGGAACCGCATTGTGACTTCTTGCCGCTTGGCGCTATGCCTTGCTTTCGTCGCAGTGCAGGCGTCGGCGCCGTGCGTTGCGGCTCAATCGACTGCTGACGGCATATCGCTGTTCGAGATGAAGGTTCGACCGGTCCTCATTCAGCATTGCCAGGAATGTCATGGGGCGAAGAAGCAAAGCGGCGGCGTGCGTTTGGATGGGCCGGACTTCATCAAGGAGGAAACCGACCACGGGCCGGCAGTGGCGAATGGTCGGCCCAAGGAAAGCCAACTATGGAAGGTGTTGCAGCACGGCGATCAGCCCAAGATGCCGCCCAAGCAAAAACTACCTCCGGCCGACATCGACGCGATTGCCAAGTGGATCGAGCTTGGCGCGCCCTGGCCGAAGACGATTGCAGCGGCGAAAGGCGGCGATCAGGCCGCGCTGAAGACGCACTGGGCGTTTCAGCCGGTGAAGCCGATCGCGGAGCCGAAGGTTCGAGATGCGAAATGGGTCCGGTCGCCGATCGATGCGTTCATCTTGCAGAAGCTCGAAGCCAAAGGGCAGACGCCTTCGCCGCCTGCCGATCGGCGAGCGCTGTTGCGTCGGCTGACGTTCGATCTCATCGGCCTGCCGCCTACACCGGAAGAGAATGCGGATTTCGAGGCGGATACATCGCCGGACGCTGTTGCGAAGGTGGTGTGCGCCGTGCAAAGGCGCTGGTTTTCAGTGGGTGCGAATCCCACCCGGCAGCTTGGTCATTCTAGCCGGTA
>JAIEPT010000218.1 GCA_019748295.1 Gemmataceae bacterium
GTCCGGTTCGATGAGCGGGCGGTGAAAACGGAACGCCGGTGTCCACCGGCGCACCGCGTCACCGCTCGACTCTACCGGTTCCGGGGCGTGTGGCCGAACTCACCGCGATGCTTGACGCTCGAACCGGTGATCTATCCGTTTCGACGATCGACGACGACGAGGTTGAAAGTTTTCAAATCACCGGGGTCGACGAGTCCGACTACACGTTGACGTGGAACGGGCAACCTGTCCCCTTGCGCAAGATCGTTTTGAACATCGACGCACTGATGTCCGACGGTTCGCATGAAATCGGCCAGTTCGTTTTCGGGGAGCTTGCCGTCGAGGAAGGAATTGCTTACTTGGTCGACCGCATGGTCGCGGGAGACGGGACCGGAACCATTGGCCCCGAGAACGCACCCCCCTTTCCGTATTGGGTGCTTCGCGAGCTGGCCCTGACGGGTTCCGCGGTCGATTTAACCACCATCGAGATCGCATCGCTCGGCACCCTCGCGCTCCTTACGCCGGACCCGGCGGGAATCTTTCTGGAGCTTCGAGACGACTATGCGTCGCGACGGGCCGGTGGTCGGTCGATGGCGGAGGCACTGGACGACGTTTGGCAAAACCTCCGGACGGATGTCGAGGGCGTCGTTCAGACGATCATCGACCATGAGTTGCCGAGCCTGGTCGCCGTGCACCGAGATCGGGGCCTGATGGAGCACGCGGTCGATTGGCTCGAATCTCAATACGCTTCCGTGCTTCAACGCCGACTTGAGCATCCTCTCTTCGACCTCAAACCGTTCAGCCACAATGGCCTCAATCGGGCTCGCCTGAACGAGCTGCTGCGGACCACGTTGCCGTGCGATGTGATCCTTGAGCAAGCGGGGGAAATGCATCAGGTGGAGCGCGACGTATTGATCACATTCGGCATGCCGGGGCAGGCGGCGCACGGCTACCGGCTTTCGGACTTTCTTCGGACGCTGGAAGCACAACGAGACTTCGTGCTCTCGCACCTCGGGAACGACGATATCCTTGCGTCGGCGGACGTGGAGAACGAGACCGGAGCCGCCGACGAAGAGGACGTCAATCCGTGCCCGTTCTATTCGGCCTGCGGACTGGAGCTGCGACGGAATCATTCGGAGATCTGTTTTCGCCGGCCCTGGCGAATCTTCGATCCTGGCCGGCCGGCCAACTGCTGGTATGGAACGGCGGTCGCATGCACGCTCAGCATTGTTCGAATCGGAAATGTGCTTCGCGACCCACGGGAAGGTGACCAGGAGCATCGCCGAATCGTGATGGCGGTCCAAAAAAGGGCATATCAGATTTGGGAAGAGCGCAGTCACGAACAAGGCAACGACTGGGCTCACTGGCTGCAAGCACGGCACGAACTGGGTATTCCTGACGACTATTTCGTCTAGGACACTCGAAAGCGACTGCGGCGACGACATCCATCCGGCGGCCGATGCCCGCCACGGGGCGGTGCAAGCCATGCTGCTCAAGACGGGCAATCAGGCAGAAGCCAGCCGGATCGATACGCGTTGGCAGGAACTCGTGGCGCTGTCGGGCCAGTCGGTGCCGTCCGAGTATCAACTGACGTATCCGAAAGAGTTGATCGACGACATGGCGGCGACCGTCCACGGGGCCGCAAATGCCTGAAAATGAAGCCGTGGGACGGCACGGCGGCGGCTTCGGGTCTTCACATCGGGACGCTGCTGAATACGGCGTGGTCAACCTTTTTTAGAGCCCCCCGCGACGTTCGCGGCCTTCGAGAAGCAGCAGATCGAGAAAGTCCGCGCGGACCTCGCGGGCGGAAGCGCGACATGATGGCGCCAAGCGTTTGACGATTCGGCCCGCAAAGGCGAACACGAAGGTGGAGTCCTTTGTCCGTTCTTATTTGGGAAAGGAGATCCATCCATGTCGGACCATCCCGCGCGAGTTTATGTGGACGAATCTTACGGCGATGCCCATTCGTTCCTCGTGCAGACCGCGATCGCACTTCCCGCCGGAAACGCCGAGACGGCGTTCGATGAAATCATCGAAGCCAAGATCGCTGAAAACAAACGATTCGATCGCGCCGAATTCAAGGCCGGCGACGTCGGTCCTCGGAATTATGGAAGCGATCCGCATCGTGCGATCGCAGCCGACCAAGTCCGTTTTTTGAGGTTCACCTCATGCCGTATGCTCATTTCAGATTTCAGGATGCGCCGCCCGTGTTCGATTTGGGCGCGACCACGGTCTTCGTGGCCAACTGCCCCTGGTTGGGTGATCCGATCAGCGAACCGATCCTACTGGGCGGGCGTGCGCCAGGTGCCGTCGCCGCGGACGCGATGCGGCAACTAGCACCGGTCGCGCGACTTCACAAACTTGAACTCGGCCGAATGGACTCGGGCATGGAAGTTTTGGAGGCGCCGGCAACTCTGATCGACGCCGCTGGTCGCGTTCAGACCCTCAAGCACATTCAAATCAGCGTGAACGAGAGCGAGGAATCGATCGGCACACACATTGGCGCCTGCAGCACATGCTCTGAAGACGGACTCTCCACAGCTGTCAAGACGCTGGTTCGCCAGCATCCGCGACTGCGGCCCTTTATCTCTCCTTACTCGCTCGGCACAAAGCTGCTCAGCGAAGCGGCCCCACTCATAAGTATCGGGCGTCAGTTGAACGGCGACACATCGAAAGAATCCCTGACACGCGCGTTGAGCAATCAGATCAATTCGGCGGAACAGGAGGTCAGGGGCGACGCGGAGCTCCTGCAGAAGCAGATGTCGGACTGCTCCGAGTCGCTGGCGGCACTCGCAGGCTACAACGCCAACGTTCGCGGTAGCCTTGGCAAGGCTTTACTCCTGATCACGCGAGACGTCAATGAACTCCTCGAAAATCATCGTGAAAAGCTCGTCGATCGGCTCGCACAAATCAAGGGCTCACCCTTCATCGATCTCGTGTTCGCAAACTTCATTGAAGCGGACGCCAACCATTTGCACGCTTTCGCCGACGACCTTGTGTCCCAACGACGCATGTCGATTTGGGCGACGTTCGCAGACGGAGTGCATGAACGCGATGCGGTCCGTATTCAACAGGCGAATCCCAAACGTGGCACCTTTGGGGCCGCGGCACTCTGCCTTTACGTCGGTCGGGCCAGGCATCGTGGCTACGAAGTTCCGGTTTCGGCGCTCGTGGCGGCAGGTCGGCTGCATCGCGATCAAGACGGCGCCGCGTCCATGCTTGATCCGCACTGGGGCCCGCAACCGTCCAAGACGATTCTCGGCATCGATGGCGTCACCACTCTGCCGTGGTCTGACAAGGTCATCGAAAGCCTGGCGATGAACTCAGGCATCAACGCGATCCGGGAGCACGAGACCGGCGTTCGCTCACCAATGTTCGGCCGTACGCCGTCCACGCTCAAAACCTATTCGTTCATCGACTCAAATCGCGTCGGCGCCTTGCTGTCTGGCAACATCGTCGCCTGGCTTGGCCAGGTTATCCCGGGCACGCTCAATACGCCCGCCATGCAGCGCGTATGGTGCGACAAGGCTGCCGAGACGTTCCTCGCGCCGTTCGGCGGCGTTGATGGATTTCATGGTGAAATCAAGCCTTCAGGCGCAACTCAGGCCACGGCGTTCAATATCCTGCTACGACTGTTGATGGCCGATCAGTGCGAGAAGATTGTGGTTCGTTACGAGCAATGACGTTCGATTAACAGGGAGCCTACGAATTTTCTCGCAGGCTCCCAAAACTCCCTTTTTACAGGAGTTCACCCATGCAAAAGAAGATGATCCTCAAAGACAAAGAGCCGAAACTCTTGAGCGACAATGTCTGCCTTGTTTCGCCGATCCAGATTCACTGGGATGTGGTCGAAGTGAATGAAGGCGATCAAACCAAATTGCGGCGCAAACCTTCCCATCATCCGATTCGTATCGTCCTCCGCGAGCACCTCGGGACCGATTGCGAGCTTCTAAAGCTCATGGAACGAGCGGCTGGGTTCTCCATGAAAATCACATATTGCATTGATATCGAAAAAGACGGCGAGATGGTCAAGACGGACATCCTCGACATCGATTTGGGCGATCAAATTCCCGACGACATTTCCGTCGATTCAGTCGTGGAGTTGGCGCTGCTGACCCGTACGACGCCCATCATTAAATTCTGACGGAGTCGAAACCTTAACGGATCGGGGCGGCCTGCTTCACCGTATTGACTCCTTCAATCCATGAAGCCATCTTCAAAGGTCACAGAAATGAATGGAACGGGCCCGAACCTTAGGCTTCTTGGCATCGCCTCGGTGCTGAGCGCATTGTCGTTTCGCGCCGACCTGGACGCTGGCTGGTACGGTAAAGCAGTGCTCTCTGAGCCAACGCCAGGCGTGCGCCGCGGCAGCCGCGGCCAACTGCTCATTGGCGGCCAATCTATTGACGTCGCGGTGCTAGAAGTCCGCGTTCCCTGGCGGGGCGGTCAAGGTCCGAGGATCTCCTTTTGCGACCCGGTAACGTTTGAACAGCCCTTCTCCTCGCCTGCCCCTGCCGTCTTTGCGTCTCCGACCAACATGACTGGATTTGCCCAGGTCGTCGCCAGCCGTCTTGCGGTCTTGCCCCCGGACGAATTCCTCAGCAAGCAGTATCCCCATGTAATCGTGGACGGCCTGTCGTTGGTCGAAACTTTGCGTCTCATGATTCGCCGATTCAACGTCGATTGGCATTGGCGCTGGATGCGAGACACGATCGAGATCGGACCATTGCCGCAATCCGGCGATCTGGAACTCGAGACGTCGGGCGAATTCGACGTCGAAGGGGGATTCGAAGCCGACTTGCATCTCAACATGCCACAGCTCGGCGACCGTGTCAGGGCTGCGGGACCTGCCGGTACCGTGCGTGAGGGAAACGTCACACAAATTCGCGTTCACTTTCCTGATCGCCCACTGGCCTACCACATTCGCGTAGCGGAATCGCCGATCCTACTACCGATGTCGCAGCCATCGGCCAACAGCATCCTGCATGAAGGAACCCTTGACCAGCTGGATCCGCTGATGGTTCGCGTCCACCTGCCGAGCGGCGACACGTGTCCCGTTCGCGGCCGGCTCTTCGCGCTGCGCTTGGCAGCATGCCGCGTCAACGTTCCGCTGCAAGCCGGCGATCGCGTTTTGGTCGAATGGCCATTACACGCCCTGACGACCGCGCCGCTGCGCGTCTTCGCGGAAGGCGAAACCGCCCCGAGCACATCGCTCGAAATCCATGCAAAAGAACTACACGTGCAGCCTAGCAAGATCAAGGTTCTTTCTGACGAGGTGAACATCGATGAGCTTCATCCATGAAATCCATGCCAAAGAGATGGAGCTTCCGCAGGATTCCTTCTCGTCGTTCATGCCCGTCGTCAACGACGCCCGAGCTTTTTACCAGGGCATCTTCGAGCTGTACGCAGAAACCGACCCGAAAAAAGCCTCGGCGAAACTATTCTTGACGCTCACCAACCGAGGGTTCTTTTTCATCAAGCACATGACGCAGGGTTACGCGATCTTCGCACACAAAGTTCCGTCCAAGGAATCGATCGCGATGCGCCCCTTGGTCCCGCGGAAATCAAGTTTCTTGAAACGCGAGCCCACCACCAGCGAGTCGATGCGTCACTCGGCGATGCGATCGGCACATGTGGTGCAGCCATGGTGGTGATCGTTGTCGGCGCCATCACGGCAGCAGAGGGCGGGGTCGTGCTCGTCGCAAAGGGAATCGTTGAGGCGGGCAAGTGCGGGATAGCAATTGAGAAGCTGGTCTCAGCCGGAAACGACCGTCCTAGCTGGTTCGGATCAGGTTTTGGCAAGGCTATCGCGTATTCGATCGACGGCAGCGACATCGTGCTGAGCGGATTGACTACCTGGAAGGCACTCCTCAACCCGCTTACCCGCACTTCCGGCCTCTTGCTGCAGTTTCCTGGAGTGATCCTCCGATCGGCAAACCTAGTCAAGAACATCGGCGAATGGCTTACCGCAGACGAACTTCGAAAAAAGCTCCACGACTCATCGAAATGCCCCAAGCGGATCCAGCCGCTGGTCTTCGATCCGTTCGCAGGGTTCAATAGCGAAAGGGATGAACGAGTTCCTTACGACCCATTTCGAGGATTTTAGAACCCGTGGAGTCTGAGACAGTCAGCGGGCTAGGGCATTTCCAATTTGCCGATTTAGTTATAGCTTGCAACCTGCGTGTTGAAAGGTCCTTCGGCTTCCTCGGGTGTGTTCCAGCGGGGATTGGCCGAAGGCATCCCAAAGTTCGTCAACGGCTGAGCTGGCGACGGAGTTCGTTTCTCGCCTTCGAGAGGCCAGTTCAAATTGGATTGAAATCGCAAATCGGCAAGTGCGCACAAGGTGGAAAGCGTCGTTGAAGCGTTGGCCGATCGAGACGCCCGCGTGCACGTTTTGCCCAGGGGAAGAATGTCGACGGACAGGATCTGCGGTGCCAGTTTCCGGCAAACGAGAAGAGTTCGCCGTTGAGCGCTCGACCACTCAAAAAAATACTCCGCGCCAACGAATGCGTCCGATCCAAATGAGAGGTTTAGCGGCCGCGTCTCGAAGGGCTCTTCGCTCTCTTGCGGTGGGCATACCAGATTTTAGAGATCAAAGCGTCGAGATTCGCATCAGGTTTGAGATTTTCGAGCGTTGTGCCGTGTTCGGCGATGCTTTCGCAACGGCTTGGATGGCGCGCGACTTTCCGTATCCAGGATGAACTGACGCTGAGCACGTCAGCGATTTCGGCACCGCTCATGCAAGGTCATCACGCGATAGCGATACCCGACAGAGAGCATCCGCATCGGCAGGCCATCCTTGAGCCTGCCAAATCTATACCGCGAGTTTATGCTTTTGCAAGATAGAATCAACAATACTCTAATGTGTCTCTACGATCGAATACGCTACATATACGGTCACACTGAATCCACCATCGGAAATCGGCAACCCTCCTGCGAAATAATTGGTATTGTCATCCTTGCGATAGAGGTGCAGTTCGTTGAGATGAACGAAGTAATTCAGGCCGCGTCGCGGAGTCCACCAGGCATCCAACACGACTGCGCCTATTGGCAACTTGGGCTGAAGATCGTGAGCCTCAATGACATTGCCTTTGACCGTTACTTGAACCGGATAAGTCTGAATTCCCACTCGTTGAAATACTGATGCAGCCTCCCTGGGTGGAGCTTTCTGGAGTGCCAAGGCGCCCAGGGTTCCGAGTCCGCTTCCGAGTCCTGCCACGATCAAGAGCAGCGCCCATCGCCACCGCGTCCGGCGCGCGTGGCGATTCAGACTCGCCGCGTGAAGTTTGTTGACATCAACGTTCGCCTGAACGATCGGCCGAAGGAAGGGCAGGCTGTTGAAGAGACTCACGAGCGCGGGGCGAGGTTCGCCGGCGTCGTCGTATAGTCCCTTGCGAAGTTCCTCTTCCGCCGCGGGCTCCTTGGCCGCGCGTTCGAGTTGTTCGGCGAGGCGGAGGAGCTGGACTTTTTCGCCGACCACCAGTGCCCCGTCCGTTCGCGTCTGGGTGCTTGCCAGCAACCGGCGGATCAAGGCGAACCGCTCTTCCGACATCCCGTCGACGATGAACTCGGCAGCTAACTGCTGCGCCACCGCAGCAGCGTCCAGCGTGCGCGAGGGCTGTTGCCGGATCTTCTGCTCGATCAGCGTCTCCAGAGAGACCTCTGCCTTGTCATTGGGCTGCGGCGAGGGAAACAGACGGCGGGCCTCCAGCATAATTGCGCTGGCGACGGCATCGCGCAGGAGGTCTGTCTCTTGAATGGCTTCTCGGGCATTCAAGAGATTTCCTGAGTCGAGCAGGAACAGACACTTCTGCACGGACTGAAGCTCGATACGGTCAGGTGCGTTCATATGGAGTTCCTGGTGCGATCACGATTGGCCGGCTTAAAGCGACGGAGCCCTTGATTTTGATGAGCGGTCGCTGGGTGAATGATGCGGTTTGCTGATTCTTCATTTCACGGTGGCCTTCGCTGCAGGAATGGGTCGAGCCGGCCAGCGTGGCGATGGGGAAGCCTTTGATGCAAACCAGCGACTGGCCAGCCTGCGACAGCTCGCCGCCTCCGTCCCCATGAGGCAGCGGGGAGCCCCATTCGCCGACCTTTTGGCGATGGTGGCAGCGGAATTGATCGCCCTGGCGCAAGAGGGCCTCGCCCTGCATTTTGACGAGGGCCGTGGAGGCGTCGGACGGCCTGGGCAAAGCGTTCGCTCTCAAGGTTATAAAGAACCACCCCGAATTTATCGGCTGCCTGGATCGCGAGATGCGTCGGCTCGCCGAGTTGGAGACGATTCGCTCCGATTCGCTCGTTGAGATCTACGCGGTGGAGCCGAAATACCGCTGCATTCGCATGGAGTTGCTCCTGGGCTGCAGTCTGAGAGAACTTCTGCCGCTTGGTGGCGGACGGCGGATTTTTTCGCCGTTAAAACTGGTGCACATCGGACTGGAGGTGGCCGAGGCGCTGAGCCAGATTCACGCCCTTGGCGTCAATCACCGCGGCATCAAACCGGAGAACATTTTCTTGGCCCGGAAAGAGGGGCGGCAGCGTGCCGTCCTACTCGACTTCGGCGTCGCGAGCCGCAGTGATGGTCCGATCACCTCGCTTGGAGGAACTGCAGTCTATTCCCCGCCCGAGGAGGATCACCGGCGCCAGGGTCGTACGGCACAGCAGAGCAACGACCTTTATGCTTTGGGCAAGGTTCTATTCGAGATGCTCTCCGGCAAGGTTCCCGGGGCCGGGGTCCACAACATTGAGCAGTATCAGACGCCATACCCTGCCATCCGTGACCTGGCCTGGCAGATGTTCTACGATGACCGAAAAAAAAGGTATTTCGAAAGCAACGCGGTGGCCGAAAAGCTGCGGGAGTTGGCCAGTTCAACGCTTCCCGGGCAGCTACCGACAATTCTGGACGAGGCTCTTTCGATCGTTCGCCGGCTCGCTGAGCAAATTCTGAATGTCGATGAAAAGGGCGATGTGCATTCTCGCGCGTTGCTGACGAACATCAAACTTGACGACAATCAGCAAGCGGAACTCGGCCCGCGTACGGACGACTGGTTGGACAATCCTAACGAGGTGGACGACGTGTTCGATCTTGGCCAGACGCTATATGCCCTGGTTGTGGGCGGACTGCCCCATGATGGCGAAAGCTACAGCGACTTTGCTCTGAGCCGGAACCTGAGACTAATGACGCAATTCCTCAACACAATCGAGACAATGTGCGCCGAGCCGGCCTTCCGTCCATCAATGTCTGCAGTCGTCGACCGGCTCTATACTTTGCAAAGATTCTTCGCTGAAGGCAAAAATCGGACGTAGGTAGCGACGAGAAGCCAACGTCGCGCGTCGGCGGACGATCGAGCCTCATTCAAAAGCCCCCTCTGTCCGCGAAGACAGAGGGGAGTGGTCAGAAAGGCCGGGGAGGGGTACGGGGCCGACGATTCGTTCGCTTCACGGCCGCCGTGGCTCCGCGGCGTGATGGCAAAGTTGTAGCCCACCGGTCGAAGGAGATGAACTCGAAGAGTTGCAATTTACAGCGGGTCTGCAAGTCGTCCGGCCGAGCACGCAGCGTTCGACGCCGTGATTATCCCCGGAATTCGCCTGGAACTGATTTTTTGTTCAGAATTTTAGTCGCCTATCTGCTTCGATCGGGGCGTGGCAACGACTCGCCATTGAGGCGAACGCTCAATTGACGGCTTCGGTCCGACGCCCCGAAGGAGATCCGGCTTTCGCTATTGCGCGCGTCGGTCACCTCGACCGAAGCATCACGCAACAGCTAAAAATGCGAAACGCCAGTGCGTTTCGCTTGCTCTGCACGGGCTGACCTTCACAAGCCAGCTCGAAGGCCGGCGTCATGAAGTTGACCGGCCAGAGCCTTGCCCTCAAATCTGGGTCAGGACTGGAAGTTCGCCAGGTAGTCCGAGCTTCGCCGCTGCATTCCACGGGTCGCAAGCGAGCCGGCGAAGCCCGACAGGCCGCAGCCAACCGAGGCGATTTCGCGGCCGCCTAGTAGCCAGCACGCCAGGCCGATCACGGCTCCGACCGCGAGGGATGTCGCGAGCTGGAGGCGATACTGCTTCGCCATCGCGGCCAAAACCGTGGCGAGCATCCAACCACGCCGTGCCATCTTGACGATCTGCTGGCCGATTGTCGCCACGGTCCGGCTTGTGCCGGAAGCGATGTCCTTGGCGGCGGCGCTTGCGGCTTCGAGTGCAGGTGTCGTGGTCCCCTTGATCGAATTCCACGCTTGCTTGGCCAAGGCAACCAGCTTGGTCCATCCGCCTTGGACAAGCGCCAGCACGCTGCCAGCGACCGGTGCCGAGCGAGGAGCAAGCCGTTTTTGCACTTCGGTATTCGACAAAATCTCGGTCAAGGTCGTCCGCACGGCTTGCTGTACCGCCAAGCACACGACTTCTTGCATGCTGGCCGTTGCGGCAGTTGCGACCGCTTCGTTCAGGCCTTCCGAAGGCCGTCGAGCATGGTGTCCATGCGGTCGAGTTGCTGAGCTAGGGTCTTGCGGGCATGACCGTTGAGTAAGGTTGCGTTCATGTCGTTCTCCAAGTTTGGGTTGGGTGTAGGAAGCAAATTGTTTGCGGAAGCTGCGATTGAAAACTGACGGCAGGATGGCGTCGATTAGGCGACGAGGATGCCGGCTCCGGCATCCAGAACGTTGGTCAGGGCCGAAAGCTCCTTGACCGACTTGGCCAAGACATCCAGCCCCATCCAGGACAGCAAGCTGCAGAATGCCGCGATCGCGAGCGACGCCAGCAGCGTTCGGGGCCCTCGGGACGAGGGAAGTTGCGGTCGGCTGAGCGGATCAACATCCTCCAGCCAGTCGTCATCTTCATAGCCGCTGTGTTGTTGCGGATTTGCTTGGAGCCCTTGTCGCGATCGCGGCTCCATGGGGTCTTCCCAAAGCCTTTGGGATCCATGAATCGCCCGGTTTGGTTGCTGAGAGATGCCGTCGCCGAGCACGCGATTGGCTACGGAGTGCACAGCTTCGGCAACCGCCGTCGCGACGCGTTGGGCTATGGCTTCGCGAAGTTGCTCGCGAAGGTGAACGAGCGAAACGCCCAGCCGTTCGGCATGCAGGGCGACGAATCGCCGGGCGTTGGTCAGCAAGTTGGGGGTATCGATCATGTTGGGGTCCTTGTTGATTGGGTTGATGGCTGTGGTCCGCACCGGTCACTGCGAGATCGGTTCGCCGTGATGGGATCGTTGTTTACGCCGAACGACCGCAGGCCAACGGCTGAAGCCCAGACGGCGAATCGTCTTCACTGATTCGCCAGTACGCCGGGCGATTTGCCGGTTCAAATCCTTTTGCGTCATCGATCTTGCTCCTTCCTGAAAGCAAAACGCCCGGAAGCCATGGCTCCCGGGCGTCGAACTCTCCACATCGATCAGGCGTTACCGGCCGACCTGCAGCTCCCTCAGCGAGGCAAGCGTCGATTCGACCAGCCGGGTCTGTCGTTTCTGTAGCCTGATAGCCTGCACGAGTTCGCTGGCCCGCCGGCACCCATCGCGGTAATGGTCCCTGAGGGCCATCGCCATGCCGAGCGGCGAATCAGGTGCAGGAGCTTCCGGGCTCGCCGGGACAGAGGCCTGCTCAGAGGGTTCAGGGGACGGAGGAAGCGAGTTGAGTCGGGACACTGCGGTTCTCATTTGCGGAACCTGGACGCTGACCGAATCGATCGTGACCCCTCCGCCGCGCGGAGCAGGCACCGAGCCGGTCAGGGGAATGAACAGATAGATGCGGTTGCGATCGTGCGCCACGATCGGCGTCGAGGCATCGGCCATCCGGATGTCCCGGAAGCCGAGCTCGGCCGCCCGACGCAAGTACTCGCGATTGCACACGAGGCTGAGCGCTTTGCCGGTGTACTTCGAGCGTGACAGGATCAACTCGGTGCGAGACTCGCCATCGCCCGCCCTCACGCCGACATGACCGTTCAGGTCGATCGTGACAGGCGGGTGGTCCTCATCGTGGCCAGGAAGCCGTGCGGCTGCTCGTCGTAGGAACTCGGCATCGTCCTCGTTGAGACTAAGAGCCTATCCGGAAAACCCCATTTTTCCGTATATGATGAACGCAAAGCTCATGTGCAGCATAGCGATGTAG
>JAIEPT010000357.1 GCA_019748295.1 Gemmataceae bacterium
AGCCCCGTGAACGGGGCCGGGAAGCCGATGACGTCCAACCCGGCTTCCCTTCAACAGTTGTGCGTAGCGGAGGCCTCGCCCTCCCTGCCGCCGCGGCGTTGCGTCACTTTCCGATCATCTGCAGATGCTCCGCGATCGGCCCCAATGTCAGCGACGGAACAAACGTCAGGGCGCCGACCAGAAGCACGGCGCCGACGAGCAGCACCACGAACAGCGGCGTGTGCGTGGGAAGCGTGCCGTCGCCCGGTGGCGTGAACTTTTTTCGGGCAAGCGAACCGGCGATCGCCAGCACAGGGACCATCAGCAGGAAGCGAGAAGCGAGCATCGCCAGACCCAGCGCGGTGTTGTTGAAGAACGTGTTCGCATTGAGGCCCGCGAAAGCGCTGCCGTTGTTGTTCCCCGCGGAGGTGTAAGCGTAGAGCACCTCGGAGAAGCCATGGGCGCCGGGGTTGTTGAGCGTCGATTTCGTTTCGCCGCTTGTCGGATCGACGAACTCGATGCCGGGCCCCATCACCGCGATCGCGGTTCCGACAAGGACGACCACGCATGGCACGAGGATGACCAGCGACGCCATCTTCATTTCGTAGGCCTCGATCTTCTTGCCCAGGTATTCCGGCGTTCGGCCGACCATCAGGCCGGCGATGAAGACAGCGACGATGACGAACATCAGCATGCCGTAAAGCCCGCTGCCGACGCCGCCGAACACGACTTCGCCGAGTTGCATCAGCCACATCGGAACCAGGCCGCCCAACGGCGTGTACGAATCGTGCATCGAGTTCACGCTGCCGTTGGAAGCAGCGGTCGTGGCTGCGGACCAGATCGCGGAATTCGCGATGCCGAAGCGGACTTCCTTCCCTTCCATGTGCCCGCCCGCCTGTAGTTCGCTCGCTTGCTGATCGATCCCAAGCGCTGCCGCGGCCGGCACGCCGGATTGCTCCGCCGTGATCACTCCGATCGTGAGCGGCAGGAAGATGACCATCATCGCCGCGTAGATCGCCCATCCCTGCCGTCGATCGCGGACCATGGAGCCGAAGGTGATGCACAGGGCGGCGGGGATGAGGAGGATGGCCAGCATCTGCAGGAAGTTCGAAAGCGGGGTGGGGTTCTCCAGAGGATGCGCGGCATTGACGTTGAAGAACCCGCCGCCGTTGGTCCCTAATTGCTTGATCGCCACCTGTGAGGCAGCCGGACCCATCGCAATCGTTTGCTCGGCCACGTCCTTGCCGTCGGCGTCTTTGGTCGGTTGCAACAGCGTCGCGGTCTCGTAAGTGCTGAAGTTCTGCACCGCGCCTTGCGATACCAGCAGCAGCGCCAGCACGAACGAAAGAGGAAGCAGGATGTACACGGTCGATCGCGTGAGGTCCGCCCAGAAGTTGCCGATCGTCTGCGCATTGCGGCGGACGATGCCGCGGATCAGGGCGGCCAGCACTGCCATGCCGGTGGCAGCCGAGACGAAGTTCTGCACCGTGAGACCGAGCATCTGCGACAGATAGCTCATCGTGGTTTCGCCGCTGTAGCTCTGCCAATTGGTGTTCGAGACGAAACTCGTCGCCGTGTTGAAAGCGAGGTCCGGCGACACGTCGCCCAGTCCCTGAGGATTCAACGGCAGCGAACCTTGCAGGCGAAGCAACGCGTAGAGAAACCCCAGGCCCATGCCGCTGAACAGCAACATGGCGGCAGCGTAACCCTTCCAACCCATTTCGCGAGTCGGATCGATTCCCGCAATGCGGTAGATGCCGCGTTCGAGCCAGCCGAGAACGCGATCAAGGCCGCAGGGTTTCCCCTCATACATTCGGGCCATGAACTCGCCCAGCGGCTTGGCAAGGGCGGTCAGCACTCCCGCGAAGATCAGCAATTGCAACCACGCTTGGCTGGTCATGAAAACCACTCCGGTTTGAGCAGGGCGACGAACAAGTACGCCATCAACGCGGCGCCGCAAGCAAGCGCGAACATTTCCAAGCCGCTCATGGCTTCACCTCCATCAGGCGACCACACAGAACAATGAGGGCCCAAAGCAGCACGCCGAACCCGAGGGCAAGGGCGGCGAAGAAAAGGTCCATGACGAGTCTCCAGGATGCGATGCGTAGGAATCCTAAAGCTCGTCGAATCAAATGGGGGTAAAGAAGCAGGGCGGGCGCATCAAAAAAGCATCAAGACGCCGCTCGACGACTTCGGGAGTCGAGGGAGCGAGGTTTGCCCGTTCGCGAAAGCAGGAGAAATGGCGGAAGAAATCCGAGCGTGGACGCAACTGCGGAGCCGAGCGGAAACAAAAATAAGTCAGTTAAAAAAGATGTATGTCCCTTTTTTGACCTGAGACGCCATGAATTGATGACGAATTTGCTGGTAGCTCTTCGGATCTTTCAAGAATAAGTAAGGTCGCTTAATTCTGCTGCGGTTGACCCCTTGTGCTTCAATCTGCATGGGCCCAACTTCTTCACCCCCGGCCAAAACGCGGGCGGGCTCACTAGTCGCAGTCATCGATATCGAAGAGTCCTGTTGCGCCGATCTGTTTGTTCAAGATCAGGGTGAAGCGACTCCGGCGTGGCGTGAACCACGCCGGAGAGAACTACTCCGGATTAAGAAGTCGAAGGGCGTGGGTCACTCCTTGAAAGTGCCTTGAGACGGTTTGCCGTCGATCTCGCCGATCACGGTCCCCTCGAAGTCGGCGACGTTGCCAAGGCCGGGGTCGGAACCGACGAACCGGGACGCTTTCCCGCCGGCCTCGTCTTTGGTCAGCAGCTTGATCGTCATCGGCGGAACGATCTTGCCCTCCTTGGTCTTCGTCTCCTTCGTGGTGAGCGTCAGTTCCTTCGCGGCGACCGGCGTCGGAGTCTTCTCGTCGCTACCGAGGACAAGGACCGTGACTTCCTTTTTGTCGTGATCGACGCTGAACTCGCCGTGGTACTTGCCGATGTCGAACACAACCCCTCCGTTCGGCCCCTTGCCATGGGGAACATGGTCCTCCTTCTTAACGGCGACCTTCTTCGTTTCGGCCTTCCGCGTGCCGCTCTGTTGGGAGCAGCCCGTAACCGACAAAACGGAGACGAGCAGCCCGATGCTAAGATTTCTTGCGTATGTCATCTCGGTAGTCCCTTCAGGTGAGTGAAACAGAATAAACAGTGTCCTGCCCGCTTACCCACCGGGCCGCAACAGTTCCTCTTCGGAACTTTCGCTGTGGACCAGTCGGTCGGCATCTTTGCCGCTGAATCGCCAAAACAGACCGGGGTGGAGCAGGAACTCGCACAACGTCGAAGTCACCAACCCGCCCACGATCACTGTCGCTACCGGGTAGAGAATCTCCAACCCCGGCTTTTTGCCGCCCACGACGAGGGGGATCAAGCCGATTCCCGCCGTCAAGGCCGTCATCAACACGGGCGCGAGCCGCTCCAGGCTGCCGCGCAGCACCATCTTTTCGGTGAAGCCCTCGCCCTCCTCTTTCATCAGGTGGAAATAATGAGTCACGAGCAGAATGCCGTTTCGCACGGCGATCCCGCCTAGCGAAACGAAGCCGACGAGACTGGCGACCGTCACCGTCTGCCCCGTCAGCACGAGGGCCAGCACTCCGCCGACGAACGCGACGGGGATCGCGTTCAAGATCTGCAACGAGATCCGGGCGGACGGGTAAAGCATCATCAGGACGACGAAGATGCCCGCCAAGGACACCCCCGCAAGGATACTGATTCGTAGCGTGGCCGAGCGCTGGGCCTCGAACTGCCCGCCGAGTTCGATGAAGTACCCCTCCGGCAGGACGACCCGCTCTTTCACCTTCCGCTCGATTTCGAGAACGGCCCCTCCCAAATCCCGGCCTGACACGTTGCAGCGGACCACTTGCTTTCGCCGGACGTTCTCGCGGTTGACCACATTGGGGCCACTGGCTGCGTCGGGGAAATCCGCCACTTCACGCAGCCTGATTTGGCCCCGCCCTTTCGGGAGATCGAGCCGCAACTCTCCCAACCGGTAGGCGTCCGAGCGATGCGGCTCGCTTAGCTTGACGACAAGATCGAAGCGCCGTTGCCCCTCGAGCACCTGGGAGACGGCCTCTCCCTTCAAGGCGACTTGAACGAAGTCCGCCACGTACTCCCGGCTGATGCCGTAGAAGGCGAGGTCGTCGGGCCGAAGCACGACATGCAGTTCGTCAACCCGCTCTTGGGGATCGATGATGGGGGGAGTGACGCCGTCCACCTCGGCCAATGTCGAGCGGACCTCAGCGGCCAGTTGGCGAATCTTGTCGAGGTCGTCGCCGTAAATCTTCACAGCGATTTGGGCGTTCACGCCGGACAGCATGTGGCTGATCAAGTGGGAAAGCGGTTGTTCCGCCTCGATCTCGACGCCCGGCACTTCGGCCCGCAGTTCGGCCAGCACCTTCTTCAGAAACTCGTCCCGCTGCGTTCCGGCGTCCGGGTTCATGGTTAGGATGTATTCGCCGACGTTTACCGGCTGGGCGTGTTCGTCCCGTTCGGCGCGGCCGGTGCGCCGGGCGAAATGGACGATCTCGCCGTTTGGGTTGCCCGACGATTTCTGCATCGTCTTCAGCTTCGCATCGATGAATGCAGACGCTTCGTTCGAGGCCTTTAGCGACGAGCCGCCTGGCAAGGCGACATTGATCTGCACGCTGCCTTCATCGAACTTCGGCAGAAAGTCGGCCCCCAACCTCGTCATTTGCCAGATGCTGATGCCGACCAGTAACCAAGTCAGGAACAACAGGCTGCCGGCCCGCCGCATGCTGAAGGCGATCAGGTAGCCCGCTGCGTATTTCAACACCCGGAGCAACGCTCCATCCTGGTGGCCGTGCGTGGCCTCTGATTGCGGCAACAGATAGTAGGACAGCACCGGGGTAACGGTCAACGACACCAGCAAGGAGGCCAGGATCGATACGATGTAGGCGATCCCGAGCGGAATGAACAGCCGCCCTTCGACCCCGGAGAGGGCGAAGAGAGGCATGAAGGCGAGAATGACCACGGCCGTGCCGAATACGATGGCCGAGCGAATCTCGCGACTCGCCTCGTACACGACGAGCAAGGCGGGCTTCGGCGTAGGCAAGGCATTGTTCTCGGAGAGCCGCCGAAAAATGTTTTCCACGTCCACGATGGCGTCGTCCACCAGTTCGCCCATCGCGACCGCGATCCCGCCCAGCGTCATCACGTTGATGGACAGTTCCGTTCCGGTGATCGCCCCGATCAGCCGAAACACCAGCGTCGTGATGACCAGCGACAGCGGGATGGCCGTGAGGGTGATGAACGTGGTGCGGACGTTGAGCAGGAACAGGAACAGCACAATGACAACCAGCACGGCCCCGATGAGGAGCGCTTCCTCGACGTAATAAATGCCCCGGTCGATAAAGCCTTTAAGTTGAAAGAGGTTCGTGTTGACGACCAAGTCGGCCGGCAGCGTGGCCTCGGCTTCGCGGAGCGCCGCCTTCACATCGTCAGTCACCTTGCGCGTGTCCGCGTGCGGTTGCCTGACGATCGTGATGATGACGCTGGCGTTGCCGTCGATGCTCGCGTCTCCGCGCTTGGGGGCCGGGCCTTCCTCAATTCGGGCCACGTTCCGGAGCAGCACGGCTCGATCGGCGTTCATTTTCACCGGGACCCTGAGGAGGTCGTCCACCACCTTCTGCGGCTGGGGACCGAGTCTGCCGATGATCCGAACCGGGCGTTCGCCCTGTCCTTCCTCGAGAAAGCCCCCGCTGGCGTTCAGGTTGTTGGCCTTGATCGCCGCTTCGACTTCCTGGAGAGATGCGTTGTATTCTTGCAGCTTGTCGGGATCGACCAGCACCTGATATTCCTTCTTGTCGCCCCCCAAGACGATGACCTCGGCGATGCCGGCCATCTTCAGCAAGCGGGGTCGGACCACCCAGTCGGCCGTGGTCCGCAAATCCATCCTGTCTTCTAGCGGCGTGCGAAATGCGACCTTCTGAAGCAGGCCGTTGTGAACGAACGTTGCAGTGCGGCCGATCGCGGTCGCATCCCAAGCCGGGTTCTGGACGGCCACCTGCTCCCATTTCTCGGGTCGGTTGCGGACGCGCGGACGCCACACGGCGAGGTCGGGATTGCCGCCGGCCTCCACGCGCTCGGCCATCATGCCGGTGTTTCCGACCGGTGCGAGGTCGCCTCCCTTCGGGCCTTTGCGGCGATGCAGGCCAACGTGCATGATCTGCCCCATGATCGAGGCTGGCGGGGTCATCTGCGGGCGGATACCCTCCGGCATCGGCACCGCGGCCAGCCGCTCCATGACGACCTGACGGGCATAGCGGATCTCGGTCTTCCAGTCGAACTCGACGTAGACGACGTTCATACCCTGGCTCGATTGGCTGCGAACCGCCTCGACGCCTGACGCCCCGAGAATGGCCGTCTCGATGGGATAGGTGATCAGGGTCTCGACTTCTTCAGACGACAGGCCCGGGCATTCGGTCAGGATGATCACCCGGGGTCGGTCGAGATCCGGGAAAACGTCAATGGGGAGCGTCGTGGTCAAGTAACTGCCATACGCCAGCACCACGAGGCAAATGGCGATGACGAGCGTCCGGTAGCGCAGCGCCAGGCGAATGACGGCATTGAGCATGATTGACCCCTTTACTTGCCTTCTTCTTCGTTCTTGTGGAGGCTGCCGTCCGCGTGGATGTGGTAACCCTTCGGCACGCCGCTGCCCGTCCCGGCCTTGACCATGCGGTTCAACTGCGCAGCGGCGATCTGCGCCACGTATGTCCCTGGAACGAGCGACCCGTCATTGGCGATGACGACGTGTTGCCGGTCTTGCAGCAGCACGCGGCAAGCCTTCCGCTCAAAAGTGTTCACGTTCTGAGTGAAGACGTATGCCTCCGGGCCTTCGCGGGCCACGGCGTCGGTGGGCAGGACGAACACATTGTCGAGGCGTTCGACTCGCACCAGGATGCGAACCTTCTGACCTGGGCGGAAGCGCCAGAGCAGCTGCGTCCTGCCTTCGTCCTCAATGGCCCGCAACTCGTTGTCGAGCGGCAGCCGGAAGGCGAACGTCCGATCGACCGGATCGATGTTGTTCGCCATGTGCCGGATGCGGAACGTCTGATCCAGGGGGGGCCAACCTGCCGCCGGGTCTTCCTGAAAATCGACCTCGACCGGCCACTTTTCCTTGACGCTCCGCTCCAGCAGCGGCGTCTCGTCGCGAAAAGCCCGGCCTTCGACGGCCAGGGACTGGTGATTGGCCAGCACGCAGAGCATTTGCCCCGCTTGGACCTGCTGGCCGAGATCGACCTTAAGTTCCTGCACCTCGAACGCCGGGCCCGTCGACCCAGCGGTGGTTTGCTGGATGAGAGTAGTGGTCAAGGGATTGGCTTCGGGGGGTCGCGGCGGGACGACGATGGGGAGTTCGCTGACGAACTTCCCCTCGGCAATGCCGTCGATCAGGACTGGGCCGAAGCCGCGATTGAGCAACTCCTGGCGGTAGGCTTTGACCGCGACTTGCAGACGGGTGATCTGGTTGTCCACCTCGATCATCCGGGCCCCGGGGACGGCGCCTTCTGAAGCCGCGAGGCGTTTCCGCTGGGCTTGGGCCAACGTGATGTCTTGAGTCGCCTTGAACAGGTCGGTCTGGCTCAGGTGCAACGACTCGCTGAGGAGCTTAAGCGTGAACAGCACGTCGCCGGGCCAGACGGTGTCGCCGGGGTGATGGCCCACCTTGGTGACCACCCCGGTCGCCGGCGCGACCACGCCTCGGTCGCTCTGGCCGTGCCTGTCCGCGACCATCCCTGGTACCTGAATGGTTTTCCAGAAGGTTTGGGCCTTGAGCGGTTTCGCGGTCAATCCCAAGTTTTTTTGAGCTTGTTCGCTGACGATCGTTTTTTCCGAGGGGGAGGCGCTTTCCTCCGATGCCGCAACCGGATCGGCGGGCTTGTTGTGCTGAAACCACGGCAACCACGTCTCGCTGGTTACGTAGGCGCCCACGGTCAGCCCCACGAGGACGGCGACCATGAGGACGGGCTTTACGAATCGAAGCAGTTTCATGGCTGTTTCCTTTCTGTCACGGGAGCGAGCGGCCATTGGTCTTCGAGCATGAAGCCCCCGACTTCGCTCCCCGCTCGCCACATCTCGCCGAGCGAGCGAACCAGTTCCAGGTTGGCTTCGGCCACGGTCCGCTGCGCCGCGAGCACGCGGAGATACTCAAATTGCCCGCCCTGATATGCCTTGAGCGACAGTCGATAAGTTTGCTGGGCCTTGGGGAGGATGGACGACTTGTAACGCTCGGTACGTTTCTGCGCCGCCGCATAGGTGCTGAACGAAGCGGCGAGCCGATTCGCCAGGTCGTTCTCAATCCGCCCGACTTGGTTAATCGCTTCTCCCACTTGAGCCTTGGCCGCCAGAATGTTTCCCTGGTTCTTGTTCCACAGCGGCACGGGCACGCTGACGCCGATATCCCAGTCGTTCGACCGGTTCTGACCTTGCCGTGTGTATCCGGCCCCGACCGTGACATTCGGGTGCGCCTCGACCTCTGCCCGCCGGACTAGGAGTCGGGCGCGTTCGACGCCGATTTGCGCCGCGCGAATTTCGGGGTGAATTCCAAGGACATACACGCGGACTCGGTCGAGTTCATATTCGGGAAGCGGCGTGTCGAGGTCGCCGGAGACTCGGGCAATCGGCAGATCCTGCACCCCGACGCTTGCCGCAAGCTTCCGGTAGGCCCCGGGCAGCGCCCTTCGCGTCGCTTCCAACTCGGCCCGGTAGCGTTCCTGATCGACTTCGAGCTGGACCAAGTCGAGATCGGCAGCTTCCTTTGCCTTCAGAAGCTTCTTGGCATTGTCAACGGATTGCTCGGCCAGTTTCACCAGGTCGGCGAGGATCGCGGCCCGCCGTTCGAGGGTCAGGGCCTCGAAAAACGCCTGTCGAACTTCGGTGAAAATCCGGTAACGCTCCGCCACCAGATTGAGGGTCGCTTGATCGACTTCCTTGAACGCGGCGGACTGGCTCAGGCCAAGCTTGTTGGCCGTGACGATTTCCTGCGTGGTGTAAGCCGACCAGATACCGCTTGGTCCTTTTCGGTCGCCCAACTCATTTCCCGTCACGTTCACGTTTGGGTTGGGATAAAGTCCAGCTTGAATCGCCCGTCCCCGTGCCGTGTCGATGGCAAAGGTCACCTGAGCCAGGCGTGGGTTGCGTTCCAGCGTGAGTGCGATCAACTCCGAAAGTTCATAGGAGCGAGCGTTTCCGATGCCGGCATCCGGCTCGTTGACGAATTGGTTCGGGGATGGCAGATCTTCGCCATCCTTCTGGTAACTGGCGAAGTTTGCCGTCCGGATGACGGTCGGGGCTGGGGTAGCCGCAACGGTCGGGAGGATCGGCAGGCCAGGGGAACGGGACGGGGCCGCACAACCAGCCAAAACCAGGCCGATGCCCCCGAAGATCATGGCGGATAGTGACGTGCGCATAAATATATCCCCGCATCCATGCGGAATGTTAATGGTTCAGGTTGTTGGTTCGCTCGACCAACAGGCAGTAACAGCGAGGACGATGGTTTGCAGGCCGGACGATGATTCCGAGCGCGAATAGGAACGCGCGGACGCCGCACGCGGAGGCGCGACGCAGTTGATGCGCCGGCCCGTTCGATTTGGAAAGGTGGTTAAATCAAAAGGGACAGGTGACGGACATAGAGCGTGCAGGAGTAACCTAGCCGATATGGAGGATGCAGCCAGCGCGTGGCATCGTTCAACGGGCTGGTGGAGAAGCTGCTAGCCCAAGTTCCCTCGCCGCCAGCCGACATAAACGACTTCGCTAGGTCGTTCCCGACCACAGAACTTACGTCGATGACGATATCAGCACTGTTGATGTAGACGGCATCGGAGTCGTGGTCGGGTGGCGACTCCTGCTCAGGCGACGACTGCGTGCGCAGCTCGGGAACATCATCCCCGTCATGATGGTGATGACCGTCGGGACCGTGATGTTGGTGATCGTGCGAGTGTGGAGCCGTACAAGGATTCGTGTGAACGTGCGGACGGAGGTCGTGTCCGGTCGGCTGGGAACCGCCATGTGAGTGCCCAGCGGCAGCCGACTGCGGCAACCCCACGCACGGCAACAGGAGTAAAGACACAATACGACGGAACATGCTACTCTCGTCGGCACGAAACCCCTCGTCAGCTTAACAATTCTCACCGATAAAGCAAGGGCGACTGCCGCAGCCTGCGTATCTTATGTATCCCGGCTTTCGCGATCGCTTGATCGTCTATGAGAAAACCGGCGAGATCGTCCGGCGAGTCGGCATCCAGGATCTGCTGAAGGATTCCGAATGGGGCAACGTGCATCACGTCCAGGGCAATCTTTTCCGGCTCGGCGAGACGGCGGATGTGCTCGGCAAATCCGGGGAACCGCCCCGTATGGGCTATCGCTACTACCGAGTCAGCCCCGATTGCACGTCGTTGGAATTCAACATCGCCCCGGATCGAGCCATGCGGTCGCGGGCCCATTCCCAGGGTAAAAAACTCAATATTACGCCCCGTGTCGTACGCATCGACCCGGCCTCCGCCGTCATCGTGCCTGCGGACGTCAAGTTGCTGGAGCGTAAGATTCCCGTTCGGCCGTTCGTCGGCGAGTTCACCCGGCGAGGCGATGAAATCCGATGAGGCAAGCCTCGACCCCGTACTCATAGTCGGCACCTACAAGGCGATCAGCGTAACGAAGTAAGCCGATCCGCCCGTCTCCACATCCCGCGAGGACATTCCCATGATCCGCATCGTCGTCTCGCTCGTGATCCTTTTCAGCGTCTCGATGGGCCAGGCCCAAGAATCGAAGGAGCCCTCGTTCCCGCCGGGATGGGTTCCGATCCATCGACTCGGCGACGAGCCGACCTGGGCGGACTTCCGCAAGATCGACGACAAGGTCCATCTCTACCTGCCTAAAGACGCCAAGGTCGTCCGCGGCATCTTCGTCTGCTACGTGTTCCACAGCGGCGACCCGCGCGAACTCGCACGCCTTTGGAATTTCGCCCTCGTCACCGTTCCCTGGCCCTTCGAATACGATCTCGGCGTCAACGACAAACGAAACGGCCGATTCAAGCTCGGACATCCGGCCGGCGACATGGGCGTGCTGTTGCGGTATCTCGACGTGGCCGCGAAGCAGACGAAGCATCCGGAGCTGGCGGTCGCGCCGATGGTCGGCTGGCTGGGGCAGAGCGGCTCCCACTTGTGCGCCGATCTTTTCAAGCGTGCCCCGGATCGCATCATCGGTTGGACCGATTCGTTCGGCGATCGTCTCAGTAAGTACCCCGAGTTAACCGCCAAGGTTCCCTTTGCCTACGCCTGGGAGTTCACGGCAAAGGATGGCAAGGACCGCGCGGCGGAGCGCGAGTCGAAACTTCCCAAGCTGAAAGACATGCTGACGCCGCCGAGCGATCTTGCGTGCCGAGCGAACACATATGGTTTCCCGCACGGCATCTACTCGAAGTGGAATTTCTTCATGCTGTTTCTGCACCGGCTGATCGTCCTTCGCTTGCCGGAGGAGACGCCTCCGCCGGGCCAGCCGACCAAATTGCGGCCGATCACCAAAGAGATGGGCTGGGTGGGCGATTACAATCCCGTCGGCGAATGGAACCCCATCGCGCCGTCCGCGAAGGCCAAGGGAATGGTCGCGCCGACGTGGCTGCCGGACGAATATGCCGCATGGGGCTGGCGGGCCTATCATTCCGCCAATCCCGATGTGAAGCTGACTTCGCCCATCGTCGAGTATCGCAGCAAGGGAGCGGATCGCCGTGATTGCGGCCTGGGCTACGGCAACGTCATGAAGGCCGGCACGCCCTTGAAATTCGCCGCAGAGACGAAAGGCGAGTACGCCCAAATCGAGTTCCACGACGGCGACAAGATCGTCGGCGTAGCCGAGAAGGCGCCATGGCAGACCGACGATGTGCGGCTCGACCGCGGATTGCACGCCCTCTTCGCGGTCGGCGTAACGCCTTCCGGGGAACGCAAGGCGAGCCGTGCAGCGTTCTTGGTGGTGGAATAGGCGGGTAGCCTTTGGCCACCCTCCTGGTATGTTCCGTGTCAGGACCGTGTCAGGACCGGTCCTGACACATGTCAGGACCGATCCTGACACCTTTGTGCGCCGTGATAAGGCGGCGATCTTCAGTGGGTGCGAATCCCACCCGGCAACTCGTCGCTCCA
>JAIEPT010000050.1 GCA_019748295.1 Gemmataceae bacterium
CCGGTTCGATGAGCGGGCGGTGAAAACGGAACGCCGGTGTCCACCGGCGCACCGCGTCACCGCTCGACTCTACCCTCTACTAACTGGACGCGTCCGATTGTTCGTAACCAGCAGGCGCTCGCCTCCGCTGCTTTTCGAATGGCGGTAACTCGGGGTTCGGCGGAACGCCACGGAGGGCGTTCCCTACAGAACGCCGCAAGCGGAGGGCGTTCCCTACAGAACGCCGCAAGCGGAGGGGCACGCATGCTCAGTCGGCGGCGGTTGTTTCTTCGACCGTTTTCTTGCGACGCGAGAGCGGGCGGATTTTGGGCAGCTCGTCGGCGTTCACCACGAGGGTGCTTTCCTCTTCGATCACCGGGCGGTTGTTGTCGAGCTGGTCGGCGAGAACCTCGACATGGAACCGCGCGTCGCCGGCGCGTTCGCCTTTCACGAATACTTCGTATGCCGTCTTCGCATCCGGTTCGAGGAACGCCAGCGGCTTGAAGAGGATCCATTGTCCCTTCGCGGTCGCTTGCTGCGGCTGATGATCGACCGGGCCCGCGGCACGCACGAGCGACAATTCCGGCGGGATGAAGGCACGCACCTGGATGTTGGTGACCGGAGCGCTGCCCGTGTTGCGAAGCAGGATCGGGTAACTCGTTCCGGATCCCAACTCGATCGGATCGTCCCGATCGACCGATTCCATCAGCAATGCGGATACGCCTTGAAACGCGGTGCACACTTCGTCTTCGACGCGTAGGTTCTCGTCACCCAGTGCCGTCGCCTTGATGCAGATGGCGCCGGCGACCTTGGTCTTGATGCTGACTTCGACGGTCTTGATCTGGTTCGGCTGAATCTCGTCGACGAACCATGCAACCTGATCGAGCAGATGCCGGCCGTTTTCCGTCGCGGCGACGAAGGCGGCCTCTTTCGGCAGATGGGCCGTGATGAGGACGTTTTTCGCGAGGGCGTTCCCCTTGTTCGCCACGGCGATGCGGTAGGTGGCGGCGAGATTCGTGTATTGCTGCTTGGGGCCGTTGATCTGAATCCAGAGACGCGGTCCCTTGCCGAACGGCGGTTCGGGGGAGGTGTTCGGCGTTTTGCCGCCCGGCGTGATTTCCGGCGGCAGGCCCTTGGCTCCCTCGGGCAGCGGGTTGCCGACAAGCTTCGTCGTCACGCATTGGCCATACTCGAACTGCACGCGGAAGCAGTTCTTCACGTCCCACGAGCCGACGGGGGAGAGGACGACGATGATGTCATGGCAACCGCCCGCGGGCAGGGTGCCGAGGTGCCATTGCAGTTCGGGTTCTTTCTGATGCGGGATCGGCGAGGCGCTGATCAGCTTCACGTTGACCGGCAACGCGCTTTTCACGATCACATGATGCGCATCCGCTTGCGAGCAGTTCTCGACCTTCACCCGGTATTCGATTTCCTTTCCCATGGGCGAGCATGCGGGGGCCTTCACACGCAGCTTGACCATCGGAATCGGTGGGTCGTTCGCGTCGTCGACGTCGATACCGTGAGCAACCTGGCCTTGCACGGGTACGCCCGCAGGGGCATGGCCGTCTGCAGGCCCGACGACTTCGGGATAGGGGATGTTGCTCGAAGGGAATTGCGGCCCGGCGTAGGGTTGGTTGCCTTGCGGCGTCTGAATGCTTGGAAATTGCGGCGTGCCCGGCGATTGCGGGACAGGCTGCACGTGAGGCGGGTGCGTGAACGGCGTCTGCGGCTGCATCGGGGCAGGGCCGTTGAGCGGCGGCGGTTCCTGCGTTCCAGGGAATTGAAACTGGTTCGCCGGTCCCTGTGCCAGCATTTGATTGCGAGCGCAGTTGGGACAGTTGGGATCGCCGTAGACCATCACCCCGTCGCCGACGAGGGCAACGCAAAGGACGAAGAGAACGGCCGAGCCGAAACCAGGGAGGAGGCGGGGTGCGTTCATGGATCGTCGGACGCTGACGCTGGGGGCGTCGGTCCTGGCTCCTGCTGGGGACTCGGTTCCGCATGGGGGCGCTGAGATGGGGGAATGGGGGAACCCCGCGCAGAACCGATCCGCGATCCATTCTGGAACGCATTTGCGGAAGAGTCTTCGCTGCTTGCCCAAAAATCCCTTCCCGACAGGTCCCCGGCACCGATACGACCGCTACGACCCGCAGAATGCAGCTTCCCATCCGTGGCGGAATCATGGGAAGAAAAGAGTAGACAAAAGGATGAGGGACAAAATGACAGCGACCCGTTGAGCGGCGCCTTTCGTGGCGACAAGTTTATTAACTTGTCGGATTGGTTTTCGAAGCGATTTCAAACAAGTTAGATAAACTTGTTTCCACGGCGGACTGACCGTGCATCGCCGCCGACTGCCTTTCGGGGCGACAAGTATATCTAACTTGTCGGATTGGTTTTCGAAGCGATTTCAAACAAGTTAGATAAATTTGTTTCCGCGGCGGTCTGCCCATGCATCGCCGCGGACTGCCTTTCGTGGCGACAAGTTTATTAACTTGTCGGAAATGCCTTCTCAAACGCAAACCGTCGCTGCGCGACCGTCACCAAACGGTGTTTTCGCGCGAGACCAAGGCGTCCGAAGCCAATTCGAAGAAGTTAATAAACTGGTTCCCACGGGTCGCTAAATCAGCGTGCGCGATTTCGCCGCAGCACCTTTCGCACGAACCCGAAGCGTTAGCGAGGGATTCACGTTGTCCCTCGCTGACTGACGCTTCGGGCTAGTGCGGGCGACTGGCATGTTTTGATCGGAAGCGCGACGCCCGCTCTTATTCGAAAGGCCGCTAACGCACCGCCCATTTACGCACGCTGATTTAGCGGTCCAGCGACGGCAAGTAGCTAATTTAAGCGCAATATAGGAATAAACGCGCATAGCATTGAGCAGGCGTCGCGTCCGGGGTGCGCGCCTCCTTTACCTCCGGAAGCAGTCGGCAGGTGCGAACCTTTTTCAGGTGTAGTTTTTGGCCGGGTAAGGGGCGCTTGCAACGACAGATACTTGCACGGACGGAGCTTTCTCGGAATTTCATGTCAAAAAGGACACGCCTTCGGAAGCGCCCCTCACCCGGCTTTCAGCCACCCTCTCCCCCGCGGCGACTCGAATGCATGGGTCAAACTTGATCCCTGCGGGGGAGAGGGGAAGCTTCGCTGCCGCCCCCAAGGATCCTACACCTCTAAGGATGCGAACCTGGGGTCGGCGGCTGGGCTCATTGTTCTCGGTCCGCGGCCCTGGGGCCTACAATAGCCTCGTTCCGACTCTCCGCGAGCGATGATGATGGATGCGCACACGCTGGGTTTGCTTGAATTCCACAAAGTACGCGAACTGGCCGCCGGCTATTGCGCCTCGTCGCTCGGCAAGGACCTTGCCGTCTCGGCGGAGCCCAGCACGCAGATCGATTCCATTCGGGCGGAGTTGGCGCTCGTTCAGGAAATGGTCGATGTGCTCGGGCAGGGGAATGCTCCTCCTTTTGCGGGCCTTGCCGATGTTCGCCTGCTGACGCGCCGGGCGGCGATTGGCGGCATGCTGACTGCCGATCAGCTGCTCGAAGTGGCGGGCGTTTTGTCCTGCACCGGATCGATGTATCGCTTTCGCATGCGGCTCGCGGAGCGCTACGCACGGGCCATCGCGCTGCTGTCTCCGGTTGAAGACCTTGGGCCCATCGCCAAGAGCGTTACCGGCTGCATCGATTCGCGGGGTCATGTGCTCGATATGGCGAGCCCGGATCTCGCGCAGGTGCGGGTCAAGATCGTCGAGATCGACGAACGGGTGCAGGCCCGCATCAAGCATCTGCTGCGCGACCCCGAACTGCGAAAAGTCCTTCGCTATCCGAATGCGACCGTCTCCGGCGACCACTATGTCCTTCCGGTGGCAGTCAACTATCGCCACAAGATTCAGGGCATCGTCCACCGCACGAGCAGTACGGGAGAGACGATCTTCATCGAGCCGTCCGAGGTGGCCGAACTGAGTGCCGAGCGCGTGGTGCTGAAGGCGGATGAGGACCGGGAAATCCGCAAGGTGTTGCGGAAGCTGAGTGCCGAGGTGGGGCGCGTTTCCAAGCCGCTCAACTATGCGATCGAGGCGATGGCGAAGCTCGATTACGTCACCGGAAAAGCGAAGTTCGCTCGCGCCTACAACCACACGATGCCCGATCTCAACGACGAAGGGAAGCTTTGGCTCCGCGCCGCCCGTCATCCGCTCCTCGAACACATGTTTCGCGAAGAGGCCAACGTTCCTGCCGACGCGCCGAATCCCGACGCGGGCCGCACGAGGACGTCGGTCGGTCATCCGCGCGAGGTGGTGCCGATCGATGTTCGCCTGGGCCAACCGTTCAACATGCTCGTCATCACCGGTCCCAACACCGGCGGCAAAACGGTGACGCTGAAGACGACCGGTCTCATTTGTCTGATGGCCCAGGCCGGCATGCATATTCCGGCAGGGCAGGGGAGCATGGCGCCGGTTTTCAGTCAGATCCTGGCCGACATCGGCGACGAACAAAGCCTCGAGCAATCGCTAAGCACGTTCAGTTCGCACATCTCTCGTCTTGCTCATGTCTTCAAGGTGGCGGATCGCCGCAGCCTCATCCTCCTCGACGAACTGGGCGCCGGCACGGACCCGACCGAAGGAGCGGCGTTGGGCCGGGCGATTTTAGATCATCTCGATCAACTGAGTTGCCGAGCGATGGTCACGACCCACCTCGGCGATCTCAAGACGTACGCCTTCGGCAACGAACGAGCCGAGAATGCGGCCGTCGAGTTCGATGTGGAGACGTTGAAGCCGACGTATCGGCTGCACATCGGGCAATTCGGCATGTCGAACGCGCTGCAGATCGCCCGCCGACTGAAGATGCCGAGGGAGTTGCTGCGTCGTGCCAATCGATATTTGAAACGGAAGCAGCGGCGTAACCCTGAGATGGCGCTGCTGCAAAAGAAGCGTGAGGAGGCAGAGAAGGCACGCGAGGAGGCGTTGCAGGCGCAGCATCAGGCCCACCTTCGGCAAGCCGAGTATGAGGAGAAGGTGGCATCGATTCAGCGCGAGGAGGAAGCGGAGGCGAAGCTTCGCGACTTCCGCGAGAAGCTGCAGGCGGGGGACCGCGTGCATGTGCCGAGGTTCGGAAGCGACGGCAGCGTGGTGCGCGTGGATTTGAAGAAGAACATGGCCCGCGTCAGCATTGGGCTGGGGCAATGGGAAGTGAAGCTCGAGGAAGTCCAACCCGCGGAGACGACGGTTTAGCGCGGTTTGCAGATAGGTGTAGCGACCAACGTCGCGTTCTGTAGGGAACGCCCTCCGTGGCGTTCCGCCGGACTGGACGCGTCCGATGGTTTGTCATCCATATTGCAGTCGCCCCCCGCTTGCGGCTTAGCGATCGGACGCCGCGGATCGCTAAATCAGCGTGCGCAAATCGGCGGCGCGTTAGCGGCCTTTTGAATAAGAACGGGCGTCGCGCTTCCGATCAAACATGCCAGTCGCCCGCACTAGCCCGAAGCGTCATGTCAGCGAGGGACGACGTGAATCCCTCGCTAACGCTTCGGGTTCGTGCGAAAGGTGCTGCGGCGAAATCGCGCACGTTGATTTAGGCCGCGAGCGGGGATCACGGATGGTGGGCGCGGCTACTCGGACGCGTCCAGTCCGGCGGAACGCCACGGAGGGCGTTCCCTACAGAACGCGGCGTTGGTCGCATCCATCTGCAAACTGCTATAGTGCGTGTTCACCCTGCGCGATCCGGCTACGTGATGGGGAGATGAGCACCCCTCTCCCCTTGAGGGAGAGGGGCTGGGGGTGAGGGGTTCCTTTATGCCCAGACCGCAACGGGCGAACCGGCGGGGGTCCATTCTCCACGTGTGCGTGACGTTACCTCTCACCCCCTCCCCTCTCCCTGAAGCTCCCTGAAGGGGAGAGGGGCGATCACGATTGCCCGACTTCACGGCAACCGTATGTTTGCTGCGCATTCGCGCACGCTGATTTAAAACTGGTCCAGCCAGAAGTGGAAGCCGCGGTAATACTTTTGCGGCTGCTGCATTTCGTAGCGCCAATTCGGTTCTCGGAAGGGCGGATACGCCATGTACGCCGGCGGGCGTTGATAGGGCTGGCCCGGAGCTTCAGGCCAGCGCGGGCCCATGGCGGGCCAATAGTTGTGCGGGAAATAGACGTAGGGATAGTAGTAGTAGCGGTTCAGCTGATGGCCGGTGAAGTATTGGTACTGCTGAGCCTGAACCGGCGTCTCGCTTCCGGCCAAAGCCGCGAGCGTGAGAATCGCCAGGGCGGCGAACGATCGCTTCATTGCATCCTCCGCATCGACAAAAGAACATCCTGTCCGCGTTCCATCGCCGCAAATCTACCGCATTTTATGGCCCAACGAAGGTTTGCGCGGCATGCCGAGTCGCGATTTCCGCAGCCCGGCGACGGGTTGTTCGGGCTTGGCAATATGCACGGCCGGGGGCTTCGGCTGAACGCCTGTCCGCCGTGAATTTCCGCTTCGATTGGCTTTTCGCGCAGAAGTAACCCATATTTCCGAGACGGACCCTGGGTTTTCCCCGGACGGACCATGGCTTCTGCGTTTCAACATGCATTCGGAACCGCAGCGGGAGTCGCGAAACTCGCGGTGCTTCTGCTTCCTACTGGCATCCTCCTGGCCGACGCCGCCCGTCGCGAGGACAACGTCATCCTGTGGATGGGAGCCGCGTTTCAAGCGGGCGTCTGCTTCCTCTGCTTCTTCGCCCGCGGAGCCTGGCGTCAACCCCTCGGCCCCGCCGTCATCACGCTTTATCTGATCGCCCTGTCTTGGCTCTGGTTCGGCGACCATTCCGAAGATTGGTTTTCCCACGCCGCCCGGGCCGTGCTGCTGGTCGTGCCGTTGCTCTTTTTCGGCGTGCAAATGCTCTACGACTCCGGCGCACCGGCCATGCGGCGAGCCAGCATTCTCGCAGGCCGCCTCGCGTATCGTCGGGAATGGCCCACCGATCTGGAGGCTTGCCGATTTCTGCCGGAAGCGAAGGCGTTGCGAGCTGCCTTGAACTACGATGCGACGCCGGCCCTGGCGTTGCTGAATCATCCGCGTGTCGAAGTTCGTGTCGCCGCGTTGGCGAGCCTCGAGTTCCGCAAAGATTGGCGACCGGGGCAGGCGGAATTGGTCCTGCAAGTCGCGCAACGCGCGGAGCAAGCGATCCTCCGCGCCGCGGCGGTAGCCGCGCTCGGCAACTTGGAAGATCGGAAGCTGATCGAAAACCTCGCTCAGTTCCTGTTCGATCCAAGCCTGGAAGTTCGCCGAGCGTCGGTGGAAGCATTGCTTTGGGACAGCGAACATCGCTGGCCGTGGATCCGCTTCACCGTTCGCCGCATCCTCGCCGATCCTTCGTTCCTGGGGGACGGCCCGCTCATCCCGCGCGGGCAGATGCTCACGGAAGAAGCGGTGCGCGATCTCGTCGCGTGGTCGTCCGAAAAGGGCGTGCTTGGCACGCGTGCCGCTCAGACGTTGGCGGCGCATTATCACGTTGCCCTGACCGAATCGTCCGACACGCATCTCATCGCGGAACTCAAGGTGCTCCTCGCCAGCTACCAGACGCCCGCGGTGCTGCGGCTTGAAGTCGGCAAGCTCTTGCAGCAGTTCCAGGAACTGGATCGCCATGTTCTCGAACGGCTGCTCGATTCCTCGAACCCCGCCCCGCTTCGCCTGATCGCGTGCGAGTCGCTGCTGAGCGATGGGGAGATCGACGAAGGGCTGCGCTCTCGCACGACGCAGTCGCTGCGAGAGCTGGGCCGACTGCCGAACCGTGAGATCGCGCTCGGCGCCGCCGACGTGGTCCAGCGCCGCATCGGCGTCGACCTCGGGCTTGGCCTGGGCCAGGCCCTGCCGGCGGTGCAAAGCCGCCAGGCTGCGGACGTCGTTCGCAAGCTCCTCACGTGGGCGACGCAGTTCGACGATGAAGACCTCGAAAATTCCCGTCCCCATCGCCGCGCTCCTGTTGCGTAGCCGATTCGCGATCTCTATGATCGGCCTATGTAGCCCTCTCGCTCCGCGAGAGGTAAGCGGCTAAATGCCATGCGGCCGCGTGGCGCACTGCCGCTTACCTCTCGCGGAGCGAGAGGGCTACCTAGAACAAGGAGAACGTCCACCACGATGGAACACGCGATTTCCGCCTCACCTCGTACCCACGCCAACGCCAAATCGGCGGCGATCAACGCCAAGGCGGTCCGCAAGCATTTCGGCGGCCGCACCATTCTCAACGACGTCAGCCTCGATTTTCGCCCCGGAGAAACCGTCGCCATCCTCGGCCCGAGCGGCGGCGGCAAGTCCACCTTTCTCCGTTGCCTCAATGGCCTGTGCCATTTCGACGAAGGCGAAGTCCGCGTCGGTTCCCGCACATTGTTGGCGCGAGGCCGAACTGCGGGGCACGAGTTGGAGCAGGTGCGTCGCAGCTTCGGCATGATCTTCCAAGACTTTCAGCTTTTCCCGCATCGAACGGTCCTCGCCAACGTCACCGAGGCGCCTGTGCGAGTGCTCGGCGAAGGTCGCCGCAGCGCCAATGAGCGAGCGCATGAACTGCTTCGCCGCGTGGGGTTGCAGGATCACGCGGAGAAGTATCCGCATCAGCTTTCGGGCGGACAGAAGCAACGCGTCGCGATTGCGCGGGCGTTGGCCATGAAGCCGCAGGGCTTGCTGTGCGATGAGATCACGAGCGCCCTGGATCCGGAACTGAAGGCGGAGGTGCTGAAGACGCTCGAAGATTTGAAGCGCGAAGGCCTGACGCTGCTGATGGTGACCCACGAGATCGGTTTCGCTCGCCGGGCGGCCGATCGTGTGGTCGTCTTGTGCGACGGCAAGATTTTGGAAGACGGCACGCCGCGCGAGGTGTTGGATTCGCCGACCTCGCCTCGCATGCGCGAGTTCTTGCAATGCGTTTTGGGTTGAAAGCCTTCGCGGCGGAGGTGTGCCATGCTTGGGCGGGTCCCTGGGCGGGGCAAATGAACTATCCGCTTTCACCGCCCAAGCATGCCCCCAGACCGAACGCTCGGAAGGTTCGCATGCTTCGTCGGTGGAAGGGGAAGCATTTCATAGCCCGGCCAGGGATCCGACGAAGCATGGCACGGCAACGGTCAGCTTATCCGTTCGAAACAATCACGGACTCGTGACATCTATGGCAGCGCCGGTGTTTCAGGCACCACCAGACTATCGACGACCTTCGCGACGCCTTCGGTGTTTTCGGCCAGGTCGATCGCGCGTCGCTTCTGATCCGCTGTCTTGAGCATCCCCTTCAGTTCGATCTCGGCTTCATGGGCGACGATTTCGATCGGCAACCCTTGCAGCAGGCGATCGTGGATGAGCCGCGATTGGACGCGGTCGCGAACGCTGGTCTTGCCCATCTCTTGAATGCCGACCTGAAGTTTGTCGCGCATTCCGCCGGTCGATTGTTGGGCTCGGTCGAGCATGCGGTTGCCGATGCGCGCAAGGGCGTCCGCGTCCTGTCGATTGCAGGCGAGCGAACCCAGCACGAGCAGCATGCACCATCGCCTCGCCACGTGTTCTCCCTTTGCGCAGTCGTCCGTCTTCGATGAATAATCGGCAAACTGCCTCGTCTAACCTTGATGAAGACCGCGCGCGAGAGCGCAATTCGCTCATGGCAAACGGCAGATTCGGAATCGGCGGAAGGTTCGGAAACCTCAAAATTCCCAGGTTCCGCTTGCCGAACTCCTTTCCCTGCTCGCCTAGAATGAAGATGGCTCTCGAACGGTCTGCCAGCGGACAACCTTCGCAGAGACGACAGCCATTTCCACTTGGGAGATTGGTCATGAGACGATGGATGTTGACCTCGTTTGCCGCCGGGCTTTGCGCCCTTGGACTCGGCACGAACGTCCGTGCCGCCGACGACGTGATGCGTCTGGACGGCAAAGGCGAAGATGCCGAAACCCTTGAGGCCCGAGGCGGCCACGGCGGATTCGGCGGCGGTCACGGCGGCGGATACGGCGGCGGTCATGGTCGCTACTATGGTGGCGGCGGATTCCACGGCCGCGGTTACTACGGCGGAGGATTCAACCACGGCTACCACGGCGGCGGATTCAACCACGGCTACTATGGCGGCGGATTCTACTACCGCTACCCGACGTACTACTCGAGCCCGGTCTATCACTCGACGCCGGTCTATTCGAGCCCCGTTTATTATTCGTCGCAGGTCTACTACACGCCTTGCGCCACGGCTCCCGCTGCAACCGTGACGCTAGGCGCTGTTTCGACGCCCCTGACGAACGACGTGACCGTGCTAAGTCCGACGCGGAATATCGTTCCGAAACCGCGGACGATTCCGCAGAACGAACAGGCGCCGAACACGTTCCCGTATGACGGCGGCGCCCCACGCGTGCCGCTCCCGTCGGATGCCGCTCCGATGTCGTCCCCGCAACGCTCGACGCTCCCGCTCGAAGGCAAGCTGGTGTCGCTCACCCCGAGCAACAACAGCTACACCTACCGCGCCTTCGGCGAGAACATGCTGACCCCGGCCCCGGCTCGCGACACGCTTCTCGTGTCGAACACCGCGGCCGCGGACACCTTCCGCATGTCGATGCCGACGCAAACGACGGGCGGCACTACGTCGCTTCGCTAACCCGATGCTGAGCCATTCGTCGACGCGGATCGCTCACGCGGCCCGCGTCTTTTTCTTTTGCATTAGACCCCAAGCCCAGGGGCGAGCGCAGCGAGCTCCTGGGATCGCTTCGCGAGAGAGCAGATGCAAGAAAGTAGAAAGTAGAGATGAGAGGACAGCCAGCTGAGGCCCTCTTCCTCTACTCTCGACTTTCTCATCTCTACTCTCTCGCGAAGCGAACCCAGGAGCTCGCTGCGCTCGCCCCTGGGCTTCGAATGGCGCCTGACAAGTCTCGCCGTTCCAGGGATGCCGCCGGTCGCGGACGACAATTCCCATCGCCGGCGCCTGCCGACATTGACGACGGCGGGTTGGGCCGTCATCCTGAAAGTGCCATTTCGAGGATTGCGTATGCTCCGTCTCATGTCCGCGGCCCTTGTTCTGTTCTCCCTCACGTTCGTCGCCGCTCAGGACGACGAGAAGGGCCCGTTCCGCTCCGGGATACCCGAAAAGGGCGTTCTCGCGGGGCCGTTCGATCTGTTCAACCTCAACGGCGTCGGCGGGGCAGGGCGGTTTCATTGCGCGGTCTGCGAGTTCAACCTGAAACCGGTAGTCATCGTGTTCACGCGCGAACCGGAAACGGGCAAAGAAACGCCGCTTGAGACGTTGCTCGAAAAGCTCGACGGCCTCGGCCAGAAGCACAAGAACGACTACCTTTCGAACATCGCGGTCTACTTGAGTCCCAAGGCTCGCACGTCCGTTTCCGCCAAGGACAACGCCAAAGTCGCTGACGGCGAGGATGTGGAAAAGGCGGCCGCATTGCTCGTGGAAGAAGCGGCCGGGCGAATCGAATTGGTCAAGCGGTTGCAGCCGAAGGCGGAGAAGCTGAAGCATGTGGTCGTGGGCATTTATCCGGTGGAAGGGCCCAAGGGCTATGCGATCAACCCCGAGGCGGAGACGACGGTGCTGTTCTACCGCAATTATCGCGTTCTCAAGAATTGGGCGTTCAAGCCAGGCGAATTGACGGATGAGAAGGCAGCTGAGATCGCCGACTCGGTCGAGAAAGTGATGCAGGAAGGGAAGAAGGCGGGCGGAAAGAAGAAGCTGTAGTCCGAGCGCTTGCATTTCGTGGCGACAAGTTTATCTAACTTGTCGGATTGAGATGCCAACCCGACAAGTTAGATAAACTTGTCGCCACGAAATGCACGGCCAACCCATTCGATTTACTCGCCGACGAACGGCCTCAGGGCCATGAAGCGGGCTCGCTTGATCGCGTCCTTCACCGCACGCTGAAACGCGGCGCAGTTTCCGGAGCGCTTGCGGCTGAAGAGCTTTCCTTGGCTGGTGCACATCTTTTTCAGGGTCGACACGTCCTTGTAATCCACGAACGCCGGACGCGGGCAGCCTTCCTTCGTGCAGAAACGGCAACGGTTCTTGCGTCCTCGACCCAACTTCTTGCGAACCATGAAACAACCTCATCCCAAAAGCGGGGACATCCCTTGCATCGAACTACTACGCTAGAAATCCGCCGAGGCAACGTCAAGAAGGCGGCGTTCGAAGTACCCCCTCAAGCCCAGGGGCGAGCGCAGCGAGCTCCTGGGTTCGCTTCGCGAGAGAGTAGATCCGAGG
>JAIEPT010000022.1 GCA_019748295.1 Gemmataceae bacterium
ATTGAGGCCCCGGCACCCGAAAGGGCCGGACGGATAGGCCGCCCCTAAACCACCGCGCTACCTCTCGACTCTACTCAAATGCTTTCGGTTCAAATGCCTTCCTGCCGCCCAGGTTCCCCTGGATTTCCCTTCCTTCCACGCGATAATGAAAGACGGCTCAAGCCTCACATCCCCTTCATCGAATTGCGGTTGACATCGATTGCCTGGGGCGGCATAAGCCCGCAATCTCGCCTCAGGGGGAAACGAGGCGACCGCTGAACGCTCCAGCAGGCAGACGGGGGGTGGTTCCCATGCCACAGTCACGCCCTGGAGGAGGAATGCTCCCATGAATGTGGTCGGCAAGATTCTCGTGTTCTTGAACTTGTTGTTCGCCCTTGTCGTGGCGGGCTTCCTCGTTCTCGATTTTTCCACTCGCATCAACTGGAAGGCACGCGCCGAGCAACTCGAACGCGACCTAAGAGTCGCGCGAACGAATATGGACATCCACGGCTCCACGCTGGGCGACGTCAACAATGCCGCCCGCAAGGCGGATGAAGCTCTCGAAGAAGCGAAGACGCGTCTGAAGGATGCCGAGGATCTCTCCAAAGCCAACGAAGTGAAGCTGAACCAACTCATTCAGGACGAGAAGAACTCGCACGCCAAGACCATCCTCGCGATGCAGGAATCGGAAGCCTCGAACAAACGGCTCTCCGAAGAGAACAAGGGCCTGCTCGCCACGGTGCAGAACCGCGATTCCAAGATTCTCGCCCAGGAAAAAGACATCACTCGCTTCCGCAATGAAGCGATCACGAACGAAAACGAAGCCAAACGTGTGCAATCACGCGTCGATCAACTGCTCGCCCGCAACCAGGAACTGGAACGGACCGTCGCATCCGCCAAGGCGGGAGCGACCGCAGGCTCCGGCGGAAACGTCGTGCAGGATCCTAATCGCGTCAATCCGCCGCAGGCGTTCGTGAAGGGGGTCATCGAAAAGATCGACCCGCAAGACCGCACGCTCGTTCAGGTGTCCGTCGGCAGCGATCAGGGCCTCGGCAAAAACAATACCCTCGAAGTGTATCGCGTCGATCCGCGCCCCGAATACCTCGGCACGATCCGCATCGTCGAATCGTTCCACCACAAGGCGATCGGCCGATTGATGCGGGCGGGCGGGACGGCTCGCGGTCCGCTGAAAGAAGGCGACATCGTGGCGAGCGAACTCAAGAACAACTGATCGAGGCGGAGACTCGGCCATGGCTCGGAGAGACGACGAACTCGACACATCCCCGCCGACGAACGACGCGTTCACCGGGATGCTCGCGATTTCCCTGATCGCCCTCATCGTGGGCGCCGCACTGCTCTACCTGGATTGGCAGCAGTATCCCGAATCCACGCCCAAGAAACCGATACCGAAGGCCCCCGGCGCGGTGCTTCAACCCGCCGCCGACGGCGGAGCCAAGAAACCGCCCGCGGACGATGGCGCGAAAAAGCCGGCCGATGATGGAGCGAAGAAAGTCGACGACTTGAAGAAGGCGGATGACGCCGCCAAGAAAGACGACGAACCCAAGAAGGATGCGTGATCGGCGAGGAGCTATTGCTTGGTTTCGGTCAGCTTTCGCTTCGCCTTTACGGCTTGCTGCACCGTCATGACGCCAGCCTCAACCATCAAGTCGATCTTCATGGTTTTCGGCATCTTGTGAAGTGCTTTCTTCGCCTTGCGAATGACTTCGCTCGAATAGGGTAGCTGAATCTTGGAGCGATCGGCAGACATTGTTCACTCCCAAGTCGGTTGGATGATAAAGCCAAGTTCCAAGCAGGTTCGCGGGATTTCGGACGCATAGCTGGATATGCGTGTCGCCGGCGATCCATGACCGGTCCCAGATTCGCTTCGTCCCACCCTTCGGGACATAGATCCCACACGCTGTATCGACTTTCGTAGTCGGTTCGGACCGTTCGATGAACTTATAAGCATACTCGAAGACAGCACAATCAAGTTTGCGATACTTGCGTCGATTTCGAGGCAACGGCACTCCTGCGAGCGACATCGAATCCTCATAGTCGGCGTAAATCGCCTCAAGGTATTCTACGTTTTCTGCCTCCGTGAGATCGAGACAGAAACCGAGCCGAATCATACAAGCGACCACGGCCAAGGGTTCGTTGGCTCGCTGTGCTTCGGACGGCGACTTGGTTTTCTTCTTTCCAAGCTGTCGCTGCCGAATCTTAGCGAAGTTCAACGCTTGCTTCGGCGCGTACTCCCAAAAATAGATGCCGCGACCAAGCCAATCGTAATCTCGGTCGCTGGCAATGAAGGCGCCGATACGCGTCACCAACTGCAAGGCAACGGATCGCGTCGTTCCGTGATACCCGATAACGGTACGGTGATAGTCGTCGAAACGCGGCATGGCGATCCAAATCTGCCAAGGTTGCTCGACGAAGCTACCGGACGGAAAGCCGGACCGCAAGGAAATGTCGAACTTGCGACATACGATAATTAGGCAGTCAGATTGCGTTGCGACGTTCGTGGTGAAATCAAATGGCCCGTGTCGTGTTGGCGATGAGCGGCGGAGTGGATAGCTCCGCCTCGGCGATTCTGCTCAAGCAGCAGGGGCACGAGGTGATCGGCCTCTTCATGCGCACCGGCGTTCATGGCCCCGAGGAGCACGATGAATCTCGTAAGAAAGGCTGCTGCTCCGCCCTGGATGCGGGGGACGCGCGCCGCGTTGCGGATCGGCTCGATATTCCGTTCTACGCACTCGATTTCGAGCACGAGTTCGGCCGAATCATGGACTATTTCGCCGACGAGTACGCCGTAGGCCGAACGCCGAACCCGTGCGTCGTTTGCAACAACTGGCTGAAGTTCGGCAAGCTCTGGTCCTACGGCAAGCAGTTCGACGCCGACTACATCGCGACCGGCCATTACGTCCGGCAGGAAACGATCGACGGCGAAGCCCAACTGCTGCGCGGCAGCGATCCCGACAAGGATCAGTCGTATGTCCTGTTCGGCCTGCGCCGTTCGCTGCTGCCGAAGTTGCTGTTCCCTGTCGGCGGTTACCGCAAGGAAGAGATCCGCACCATCGCACGGGAAGCCGGACTGAGCGTGGCCGAGAAGCCGGACAGCGTGGAGATTTGCTTCGTTCCCGACAACGACCACTTCGCCTTCGTGAAACGTCATCGCCCCGATCGCGACACCTCCGGCGTCATTCGCGACACTGCGGGAACCGTGTTGGCCGAGCATGACGGCATCGAGAAGTTCACCATCGGCCAACGCAAAGGCCTGGGATTCGGCTCCGCCTCCCGGCGTTACGTCTTGCAGATCGTGCCGAGCACGCATGACGTCATTGTGGGCGATCGCGAAGAGTTGCTTGCTTCGGCATTGCGAGCATCCAAGATGAACTGGCTCATTGAACCGCCGACAGGTTCCTTGCATTGCCAGGCGAAGATCCGCTATCGCGCTTCCGCCGTCCTCGCGAAGGTGATCGCGGGCGCCGACGAATCCGCCCACGTCGAGTTCGCGGAGCCGCAAAGCGCGATCACCCCGGGTCAAGCCGTCGTCTTCTACCAAGGCGACCGCGTCCTCGGCGGCGGTTGGATCGAAGAAGCCCTCCCTGGATAGATGCATCCCTTCATCACCTTGCGGGATTCGTTTCGCTTCAAGCCAGCGGAGGAATGGGGGGCAAATTGGAACGAAAATGGAACCATTTCCCCCTGGCGTGGGGCGATTCGATCTGGCACAATACTTTCACACGGACTCTAGCGCATGTCCCACGCTCAGGCCACTGAGACCCGCCGGGATCTTTCTCGCTCCGCGTTCGTGCCTCAGGGGGACTCGGTCATGCTTCGCCTGGACCTCGGCAACAACGGCGGCCGTTATTGCGACGGCATGGGCCGTCGCAGCTTCCTGCAACTCGGCGTCGCCGGACTGGCCACGCTGGGCCTCAGCGACCTCATGCGGGCCAAGGCGTCTGCAAATCAGCAATCCAAGAAGACCTCCGTCATTCTCATTTGGCTCGACGGCGGTCCGGGCCACATGGATATGTACGATATGAAGCCGGACGCCCCGGCCGAATATCGTGGCCTGTGGAAGCCGATCCGCACGCGGGTTCCGGGCTTCGACGTCACCGAGATGTATCCCAAGCAGGCCCGGCATACCGACAAATTCTCGATCGTCCGCTCGCTGCATCACAACACCGGCGACCACTTCGCCGGCGGCCATCGCATGCTGACCACCAAAGACATGGGCGTCAGCGGAGCGAACAACGACGGCAAGTTTCCCGGCATCGGCTCGATCGTGTCCCGCGAGGCCGGTCCGCGTCAGCCCGGCATGCCCGCGTATGTCGGCGTGCCGCACGCATCGAGCATCGGCCTCACGCCGGGTTACTTCGGCGGAAATTTGCTCGGGCCGCGTTTTAACCCGTTCCAAACGGGCGGCGACCCGAACGCTCCCACGTTCAACGTGCAGAACATCAATCTCGCCGGCGGCCTAACGCTGGGTGCTCTTGAGAATCGCCGATCGCTGCTGCGTTCGTTCGACGCCTCGCGACGGGCCCTTGAAGGCCGGGCTGATGTGCAGGCCATGGACCGCTTCCAGCAGGAGGCATACGACTTCGTGGCCGGGCCGAACGCTCGGGATGCGTTTGATATCTCACGGGAGGACCCGAAGCTCCGCGATCGTTATGGCCGCAACAGCTGGGGCCAAAGCGTGCTCTTGTCGCGTCGATTGGTGGAAGCCGGCTCGACGTTCGTCACCGCCCACTTCGGTGGTTGGGATCACCATTGGGATTTGCAGGCGAGCTACGAAAACTACCTGCCCAAAGTGGACGCCGCGGTGGCCGCGTTGTTCGAGGATTTGTCCGAACGCGGACTGCTCGAAACGACGCTGGTGATGCTCTGCGGCGAGTTCAGCCGCACGCCTCGGATGAACGATGGCTCAGGCCGGGGCACGCCGGGCCGCGACCATTGGGGCGAATCGATGTTCTGCCTCATGGGCGGCGGCGGCATCCGCGGGGGCCAGCTCTACGGCTCGACGGATCGCCTCGGTCAACGCCCCTTGGACAAGCCGGTCACGCCGTCGCGCATCCATGCGACGATCTATCGCGTGCTCGGAATCGATCCCAACCTGCAGGTCACGGACCACAGCGGCCGGCCGATCACCGTTCTCGACGACCCGCGTCCGATCGACGAATTGTTCTAATCGGCTTTCGAATTCGCGCGACCGGTTGCCGCTGAGGCGTGGGCCGCCTAGAACAAGAGACTTCGGTTCGTAAGCTGAAAACCGTTTGCTGGAGATTCGATACATGGGAAGGCGTCGCGGCAGTGGTCGTCGCAAAGTGGGTCGCAAGAAGCGCCGCATGCGTGCCAAAATTCGTCATCGCAAGTAAACGAGCTTTTACGCGATAGGGACGGAGCGCCTGCGCTTCGTCCCTGGCTAGGCGCATTTGTGTTTGCACATCCGTTCTTTCCAGTGCGGCGAACGCCTGACTTACGCCGACATCTGCTTGGCGTTCGCACATCGTCTTCTCCGCCCATCGCTCAATGTCTCCCACATTTATGCGCCGCGAGGCTTGACCGCTAAGCCGCAAGCGGCGACGCTAAATCGGCGTGCGTAAATGGGCGGCGCGTTAGCGGCCTTTCGAATAAGAGCGGGCGTCGCGCTTCCGATCAAAACATGCCAGTCGCCCGCACTAGCAGCCCGAAGCGTCAGCGAGGGACGACGCGAATCCCTCGCGAACGCTTCGGGTTCGTGCGAAAGGTGCTGCGGCGAAATCGCGCACGCTGATTTAGAATCTCCTCCTGCGTCCTCTCGCATTTTCAAGAAGGTGCACCATGTCCATAACGCGACGGCAGTGGATGGCGGCAACTGCGATGCTCGGCACGGCGACGACCGCCTCCGCCATCGAACCGATTCGCCGCAATGGGCGTACGTCGTTCAAACTTGGTTTGGCTGCGTACAGTTTTCGCCAGGCGCTAGATCTTCGCCGCAAACCCCCGGCCATGAACCTCGAAGGCTTCATCGATCAGGCCGCGGGTTGGCCGGTCGATGCGGTTGAGCTTACCGCCTACTACTTCCCCGAAACGACGCCCGCGTATCTCGCTCGACTCAAAGCCCGCTGCACGCGGCTTGGACTCGATATCTCCGGCGCCGCCGTGGGCAACAACTTTTGCCGGCGCGATGCCGATCGCATGAAGGAGGAGATCGATTCCGTCAAACGATGGATCGAACACACCTCCCGCCTCGGCGGCAAAACGATCCGGATCTTCGCAGGCGCCATCGAACGCGGCGAGGAAGAAACCGTCGCCCGCCGTCGCGCCATCGCGGCGATCGAAGAGTGCTGCGAACATGCCGCCCAATTCGGTGTATTGCTCGCCCTGGAAAATCACGGCGGCATCACGGCGACCGCGGATCAACTGCTTGAAATCGTCCGCGCGGTGCGCAGCGAATGGTTCGGCGTGAACCTCGACTCCGGCAATTTCCGCACTGCCGACCCCTACGACGACCTCGCGAAGATTGCTCCCTTTGCAGTCGTCGCTCAACTCAAAACCGAGATCCACCGCCAAGGCAAAGGCCCCGAGGAAGCGGACCTCAAACGCCTCGTGGACATGCTCCGGAAGATTCATTACCGCGGCTATGTCGTCCTCGAATATGAAGCTGCCGAAGACGCGGCCGTCGCGGTCCCGCGCCACCTTCGCACGCTGCGGGAGTTGCTGAGTTAGAGGACTGTAGGGAACGCCCTCCGTGGCGTTCCGCCAAACTGGACGCGTCCGATTGTACGTTACCCAATCATGCGAGCGCCTCCCCCGCTTGCGGCTTAGTAGCGCTTGCGTGGACGAAGCCGGATCGCCAAGCCGCAAGCGGTGACCGCGGATTGGGATGATTGAAGTGCCCATTGCAATCAGCGCGAAAGGAAGTAGACTGGATTGAGATTAAGTCTCACCCTTCGCTGGGCGAACGCCGTGCATGACGAAGAAATGGTGCCGCTCGAATTCCTTCGCCGCGGCGAATGGGCCGAAGTCGCCGAAGTTTGCGGCGAGCCGTGTTGGGTGGGGCGCATGGCGGAACTGGGCGTGAGCACGGGCCGCCGCCTTCGCGTTTTGCAACCCGGCAGCCCGTGCATGCTGGAAGTCGGCGAATCCCGCCTCACTATTCGCGGCGATGGCGCCATGCAAATTTTCGTCCGCCCGCTCGCAACCGCCTTTGCCACATGACCACCCTCGACCGCCTCCCGCTTGGCCAACGTGGCCATATCATCTCCGTAGCCGGCGAAGACGCCGTCCTTCAGCGTTTGCTCGAAATGGGCTTGCTTGAAGGAGAGGAAATTCAGGTGATCGGTTTCGCTCCGCTGGGCGACCCGATGGAAATCCTCGTTTGCGGCTATCGCCTCAGCCTCCGCAAGAGCGAAGCGGCAGGCGTGCAAATCGAATTACTCTGACCGAGTCCGCGATGCCGTCCGCCGAACCGCGAAACCCGTTCTACCTGTTGCTGCTGCTGGCGAGCCTTGCGTTCGTGGCAACCGCCCTGGCGTACGCCATCGTGCCTGTGTTGGAAGAGAAAGCGATTGCCATGGGGGAAGACCCGCCCCCTTCCCCCTTCCGCGAGTCCCTTCGAGTTAGCGGCGGCCGCTGGCTGCTCTACGAAGTCGCCGCGATGCTGGTCTTCGGCCTCGCCAGCATGTTCCTCGACCGCTGGCGCCGCTACCGTGAGACGCGGTCGCCGGGCGAAACCAAGGAGTGACGATTTCACATTTCGCATGCTCCACACGGCGGTGCGACACACGGCGGTGCGACACACGGCGGTGCGACACACGGCGGTGCGACACACGGCGGTGCGACATGGGCGGGTCGAACTAACTCCAGCACAACAAGAAGACTTGTTGCGCGCCATACTCAGTGCGGCTGCGGGAAACTGAAAATGAATGACGGCATGGCTATGCATTTCTTCGTGTTTCCGTCAAAAGCATGGAGGCCTATCCTTCCGAGACGGCCTCGGTCAGCCGAGGCCATTGCTGATGCAGTTCGCAAGCAAGTGACAGCGTTGATTTCTTCAAAACCTGACGTTTTTTCAAGCCTTCGTGCTTGTCGCTGCACCTTCGTAAGAGCCTGTTGCACACCTGGGTCGGATGCCGCTCCGTGGGAATGGTGGGATCGGGTGCGAGTAGAATTGGCTTTTGATGAACCAACGTCTGATGCAGGGGAGCAAATGTCGGCATTACAAAGGCTGCTTCCGGAACACACGCATGTTGAGCAAATCCCTCTGATATCGGCATCGAGCAACGAGCGCGGGAATCGATAGAGGAGGGAAGAAAAGGGGACATGAGAACAAAGGGGGACATTCATCTTTTCTATGTCGCTATTTATTGTCCCCCTTTTTTCCTCCGGCTTATGCCGACGCACTCTCACGCCTATTTTCTTCCAACCACATCCGGTGGTGTTGCGTGTCGCCCGGCACGCGAACCGGTGAAGCGCGGCGTCGCGGAGCCGGTGGTGTCGCTGCGCTCAACCACCGGTCGGGTGCCGGGCGACCGCGACACCACTGGACCACCGCATGCGCACCTGGGCCACGCTCGCCGAATCGCCCCTCCCCCGGCCTTCGGCCCTTTCCCCCGCAGTGACTCGATTGCAAGGGCGATCATGATCCCGGCGGGGGAGAGGGGATGGTTCGCTTGCCTTCAACTTTCGGGGCATTACCCCGACCCACCTCGCCCCTCCCATCGGTCATGCTCGTTACCCATCATCGATCCTTCGCGAAACGCGAAACGAATGCGGGCCAGGAAGTGCCGGCTAAGAAATAGCGGCAATAGAAAAGATGAATGTCCCCTTTTTTCTCCGCAGACACTTGCTTGCACAGCGCACTAAGGCGCCCGGCCCCTCTCCCGGACTCCTGGAGGGAGAGGGGGAGAAATGCAGGCGCCGCTCGCCTAAGAGACCTAGCGGACACACGCTTACGCGAACAACTCGCGAACCGCTTCGCCGCCGTCCACCAGCTTGATCGGCCGGCCTTGCGGGCTCATGTTTTCTTTGCGGCCATTGATGCCCATGGCGCGGAAGACGGAACAGAACAGATCCGCGACGCCGACGGGGCGATTGGCGATGTCGGCGCCGCCGTCGTTGGTGGAGCCGATGACCTGGCCCCCCTTCACGCCGCCGCCTGCCAGGGCCATGCTGAAAGCGCGGGGATAGTGGTCGCGGCCGGTGTTGCCGTTGATCCGCGGCGTTCGGCCGAACTCGCCCATCCACAGGATCAGCGTCCGGTCGAGGCGACCTCGCTCGCGCAGGTCTTTCACCAGCGACCCGAACCCGGCATCCGCTTGGCCGCTGAGCCGTTTGCAGGAATCGAAGTTGTTCTGATGCGTGTCCCAGCCGGGCAGTTCCACTTCCACGAAGGTCACGCCCACTTCCACCAGGCGACGCGCGAGCAAGCAGCCTTGGCCGAAGGCCGTGCGGCCATAGCGATCGCGGGTGGCGTTGGTTTCGGACGAGAGATCGAACGCACGCAGACGCGGGCTGCGGACCATGGCGGCCGCGTTGGCGACGAGCTGTTTCTGGTCCCCCGCCTGATGTGCCCCGCCGTTCTCGGCGAAGTCCCGTTCGAGGTCGTTGCGAAGGCTCAGCCGGCGATCAAGCCGATCCGAGTTGAGGCCGCCCGGAAGGGTCGCATTGCTCGGAAGCTGGCTGGGGTCGTTGACGACGAAAGGGGCGTAGGCCTGTCCGAGGAATCCCGAGCCGATGCCGCCGCGTCCGCCGACGGTGACGAAGTGGGGCAGGTCGAAATCCTTCGGAGCGATTTCGCTGGAGACGATGGAACCGAGCGTGGGGAAGCGGACGCCGCCCGCGGGGATGTAGCCGGTGTGCATCTGATATTCGGCCCGCTGATGTTCGCCTTCGCGATTGCGCATGGAGCGGATCAGGGCGACGCTTTCCATTTCGTCGGCCAGCTTCGTCCAGCCCTCGGCCAAACGAATGCCACGCACCTTGGTGTCGATCGCCTGGGTCGGGCCGCCGTTCGCATGACCGGGCTTTGGATCCAACGTCTCGAATTGGCTGGGTCCGCCTCGCATGAACAGGAGGATGCACGACATCTCGCGGCGACGCAAATCGTCCGCGTGGAGGGCAAGCGTGTCGCGCCAGCCCAGCGCGGCGCCCCCCGCGGCCAGGGAGCCGACGAAGACGGTTTTCAGGAACGCCCGGCGATCGACGCCGTCGCGGTCGGTGTTGACATGGAGCAAGTGCCTGAAGGACATGGCGAATCTCCGAGTATTTTCAAGCAAGCCCAGGGGCGACCGTAGGGAGCTCCTGGGATGGGTGGATCGGAAGCGAGATACGTTTACGGTCTGGAACCCAGGAGCTCGCTGCGCTCGCCCCTGGGCTTGGGGATTGCCGATCACTTTTTCGTTTGGAATTCGGCCGAGTTGAGGATCGCCCAGAGGATGTCCTCATACGCTTCGGGCCGGCTGGTCACGTTCGCAATGTGCTGCTTGCAGCGGGCCATCTCGCGCTCGCTGGGTTCGCGGGCCATCGTCCGCAGATAGACGGCGCGGATCGCGTCTTCGTCTTTCGCATTCGCCTGCAGCACCTTGGCGAGCATGTTGTCGCCCTTGGCCGTGATCTTCTGAGCAATCTGCGGGTTGTTCATCATCAGCAGCGCCTGGCTGATGCTGCCTTCGATATCCTCCGGCTTGGCGGATGGGTCGAAGCCGAATTCGCGTTTGAAGATTTGCTCCAACCCGCCACCGCCGAAACGTCCGAAACCGCCCGCAGCCGGGCCTTTGCCGAAGAAGCCTCGCCCGCTGCTGATCGGGCCGAGCACCTGCGTCAGGCTGGCCCAGAGGGCGTCGGCTTGCATTCGCTTGGGATGGCTGGCGGCGAACATCAGGTGTTCGTCGATCGAAGCGCCGGGGCGGATTTGGCGCTGGTAGATTTCGGTGGCCATCAGATCGCGGAAGACTTGCTTCACGTCGTACTCGCTGCCGCGGAACGAGCCGGCGATGCGAGCGAGGACGGTCGGCATAACGGCTTCCTTCTCGGGGCCCATGTCGTCCACGGGCTGATAGAAGGCCTGCCCCATCAATTCGCCCCAGATGCGATTGACGAAGGCTCCGCCGAACCAGGGGGCCTGAGTCGAGGTCAGCTTGGCAGCCAGATACTCGCGGCGTTTGGCGTCGGTCTGCCCGCTGCCGGGGCCTTTGCCGTCGAGGAATTGCGGATCGATGCGTTTGCCTTGCTTCTTCGCATCGCTGGCGTTCGGCATCTGGTGTTCGCCGAACGGCGCCGCGATCAGTTGAAACCCGACGATCTTCATCTCTTCCCGGATCGGCGCCTGCCGAACTCGGGCGAAGAAGGCGGCGAACTCGTGAAACTGATTCCGCTTCCACACATCGCTCGGATGGTCGTGGCATTGGGCACACTGAATCTGGATGCCCATGAATAGCCGGGAGGCTTCGGAAGCAAGTTCGGTCGGCGCGTCAGCTCCGGTGCGCGAGGCGAGGAAATAGGCCGGCCCATTCTTGGTGGGTTCCGCAAAGCGAAGTTGGCCGGAGGCCGTCAGGATCTCGCGGACGATGGCTCCCCAGGAGCGGTTCTCTTTGAATTGATCCGCCAGCCAAGTCTCGAACGCGCGGGCGAAAAGTTGGGCTCTTTGATCGGTGGTTCGCCGAGAGATCGACTCGCGCCAGTAGGCGGCCCAGTGCTTGGCATATTCGTCGGTCTCCAGCAAACGATCGACCAGGCGCGCTCGCTTGTCGGATTGCGCGTCGCTTTCGAACTCGGCGATTTCCTTGGGCGTGGGAACCCGTCCGACCAAATCCAGATATGCGCGGCGCAGAAAGCCCTCATCATTGACGAGCGGCGCCTGCGTGATCCCCGCCTTCTTCAATTCGGCAGAGACCATGCGATCAATCTCGCCAGGTGCGAGACGGCCGGTCGAGTAAGCGAGCCAATCTTCGGTGCGAAGGTATCCCGTCGGCAACGACGGCTTCGCGGGGGTTGGTGTTTTTTTGACGTCGTCGGCAAAGACAGGCGAAGCCGACAGCGCGACGAGAACGCCCCATGCGAGAAGGGACCGTTTCATGGAACAAGCTCCGACGGAAGTGCCATCCGACTGCCAAGGCGAGTCAGCTGCCGAGATAGATACCTTTGCCAGGATAACCTGTTTCAATGAAAAGCGGATGAGAAAAATGGGTTAGCCGCGACGCGCAGCGGAGCGCGGACT
>JAIEPT010000113.1 GCA_019748295.1 Gemmataceae bacterium
TGTTCCGTTCGGCCTGTAAAGAGCGATCCTTTCCCGTTCCCCTTATGCCGTTGCTCGCCCATATGACCTTTCGGAACTCGGCTGTTCCGTCTCTGGAACAAGTCTGTTCCGTCGTTCGTCCGTTCGTCTCGTTTGATCCGTTGCCTCGGGTTTACCAGTGCCGTTCGGCTTGGCTTCGTGAACTTCACGCGGGCTTCTATCTGTCGTTCTTCGGCTCGGTCTGGAAGGACGTGGAAGCCGACTTGCACGAAGGAACGGATTGGTTCTTTGCGGCTCACGGTCGCGAGGTGCGGATCGGCATAGCGCACGAAGGGAAGGCTTCGGCTCGGTCGTGGAAGGCTCGGAAGGCTCGGAAGTCGGAAGGTTGCTGGATGGTTCAGGCTCGCCGCCAGGGCGACGGCTTGCACCTTTGTTGTCTGGCCGAGTTGGACGCGATCGTCTCGGCGACGGCTACGGCGAAAGCCTGAACCGAAAAGGCAGCGGATTTGTCGTAGACTTGGACGTACGTTGTCCGATCTGGTAAAACAGAAGTTCTCTCGGATTTGTTTGGCTTGGGTCGCCCGTTGTAAACCGTTTCAGTTCCCCGAAAGTTTACGAAGTTTTTTACATTCGGTTTACAGAAAAGGTTTACAAAACGACGCGACCTAAGTTCAAGTAAATCAAGATGTTACGCTCACGGAGAGGTGACCGAGAGGCCGAAGGTGCAGCACTGGAAATGCTGTGTGGGGGTTAAACCTCACCGAGGGTTCGAATCCCTCCCTCTCCGCTGAGACGCCGGATCGGGTTTGACCCATCCGGCGTTTCTCATTGAGTTTACGGCATTTTTCCATTTCAAGCCAGTTTCACACATTGCTGATTTGTCGGAAATCCTTGTCGGATTTCGTCGCTGCGGTATCGGAATTTACTCGCTACCGACATTTTCCGATAAGGACTCCAGGCTGTATAATCGTCGTTCGGCGGCATCGGCAACAAGGCCGCTGGACACGAACGTAAAGAGCGCAGGGGTGCGGCGATGGCGAAGCGAATTCTGGCGTGGAGTGAGGCGGCGGGGCAGTTCTACCGGGAGATCGGCAAGAAACTGAACGGCAAGGCCGTTCGCTTCTACCTCGGAGCCGACGAGAGGCAGGCGACGGCCAGCGTAACCCGTCTTGAAGCCCTGTGGGACGGAGTGGAAACCCGCTGGAACGACCAGCAGGAAGGCGACGGCAATTTTACCGACTTCCCCTGTTGGGATGACCTCACCCTGATCCTGGGGCGAGCCATCGCAAAAGGAGAATGGACCGTGAAGTTGGACCCGCCCACCGACGATGCTGGGGAACTGGCTGTCTGGATGGGGGCCATCAAGACCTATTACCCGATGGTCAACGTGGCGATAGACCAGCCTGAATTGCTGCAAGAAGGCAGGAAGCCGTTTCTTGAGCAGGCACGCAAGGAACTTGACGAAGAAGAAGCGATCCACCGGGAGCGGCTGTCGGACATCAAGCGATTCATCCAGCCCCACGGCGGCAAGGTCACGACCAGGGAGACGCTGCACGACGCCCTGGACGCCTACAAGGAGTGGATCGAGAAGTCGTTCGTGGATATTGGGGGCCGGACGACGCAGACCGGCAAGAAGCAGGGCGAGCGGGCCGAGCGGATCAAGCGGTACGCCCAGGACATGCCGCTGTCCGACTTCGGCGTGGACGAGATCGAGGCGATCATCGAGTTCTGGCGCACCCGGCCCCGCAAGTCGAAGGGCGGCGGGCCGTACTCGTTCTCGCTCTGCAAGCACACGATCCGCCTGTTCAAGCACTTCCTCCGCTGGCTGCACAAGGAGAAGGCGTTCCCGTGGAAGAAGCCGGTCGATCTCGACCTGGACCGCATCAAGATCGTTCCCGACCGGGAGACGAAGTATAAGGTCGAGACGTACAGCAGGGAGGAACTGGCGGTCCTGTGGCAGCACGCCAGCTACTTCGAGCGGCAACTGCTGCTCCTGGCGCTGAACTGCGGGTTCTCGATCTCCGAGATCGGCAGCTTGGATTGGAAGGAAGTGGAGGGCGACCACATCAAGGGGCTGCGGCCCAAGACGAAGGTATACGGCGAGTTCAAGCTGTGGCCGCTCACCCGACAGGCGCTCGGCGAACCCAAGAAGAAGGGGCCGGTGTTCACCACCAGGACGGGATCGAGCCTCATCGCCCCGACGAAGGGCAACAACCCTTCGGCGAAGATTCCCGCCGCTTGGTATCGACTGCTCAAGCGGGTCCAGAAGCACCACCCCGACTTCAAGCGGCTCGGCTTCCACCACCTTCGCAAGACGGCAGGGAACTTTGTCCGCAAGCTGTCGGACGGGGAGACGATGGGCGTGTTCCTGCGGCACGGCAAGCCGGTCAAGTCGGACCCGCTGGCCGGGACGTACAGCAACCCGGTGTTTTCCAGGGTGGCCGACGCCCAGGACCGGGTGTGGGAATTGTTGAAGGATATTTTCACGCCGCTGGAAGAGGTCGATCTGCCCCGCAAGACATCGCCGGAGACGATCCGGCAAATCCGTCTACTCAGGAAGCAGGGCATCCCGACGAAGAAGCTGGCCGAGATGTTCGGCATCAGCCTCAATATGATTCGGGTCTACTGTCGCAGGAAGTGATGGGACGTGCGGCTACTTGTCCTTGTAGAACTTGTTGAACGAGAACCGGCGTTGGCCGGAGTCACCCTTCCCAGGGCAGATACTCTCGAAGGGTGTGTTGAAATGTACGAACCAGACGTGGACTTCATCCTTCGTGGCCCGTGAGTAGCCGGGGTCTTTGGTACTGTAGCCCCGGACCAGCACGGTTTCGTTGGTGCAGGCCACGCTCCACTGATTCATCTGAAGAGTCTGTCCGCCGCCGAATCGCCGGTCGAAGCCGCTACTTTCGGCAACTTGTTTAACTCCTTCTTGCGGCCCGTACACTTGGTCCCAGCACTTCTGCTTGACGTACACGCCGAGGAGCAAATCGGCTTGATATGAGCGGCTGACGCCGTTCGCTTCATTCAAGCGGTGGATGTCTCGCCCGAAGGCACTTTTCATATCGACGCACGAGATGTCGGAACCCGCCCCGTCTGCCCGCTTGAACAGGGTTAGCGACTGGAGGAAGTCTTCGACGCTCCGTGGAGCGTAGAGCGGCTTCGCCCCCTTCGGCACGACAACGCCGTACTCCTTCTGCTTCGCCGGGTCGAGATCGAGGATACTCTGCGTGTAGCCCTTCTTCCCGCCCGGCAGCGTGCCAGCGGGGAGCAGGAAGAGGATCAGGACGACGCACGCAACCACCCCGGCCCCGACGCCGATCCAGAGGCGGTTCTTCTTGAAGAACGACTTGGCAGCGGTCAGTTTGTCCGCTCCTCGTGGGCCGATGGCCCTGCCCAATCGCTCCTTCGCCTTGTCCATGAAGGAGAAAGAATCCTCGTTCGGGGCCGACGCCACGGGTTCGAGCGAAGCCGTTGACGCTGGGGGCGGTGCGTCTGGCGCTGAGGCCGGGAACAGCCCCTTGACGCTGCTGGCGACCTTCCACTCGGCCATGCCCGCCTTCCAGACCATATCGGTCGGGGCGAGCTTACCGGCCTGGGCCAGCGCCTTGAGTTCGGCGGCGGACATCGGCCCGTGCTGCTGGCCGTCTTTGGTGTAGTGCCACTCGGCTGACATCGTGGTTCTCCTACTTCGAGCGTTCTTGTCGGTCAGCCGTGAACACGTTCCCGTTCTTGTCGATGCTGATGAAGAAGGCTTCTGTGTCCGAGAGGTAGTAGAGCATGGCCTGCCCTTGGCCCAGCGGCATGGATAAATCGGGCTGGCCCAGAATGGAGATTACCGCCTGACGGGACATTCCTTTATGAATCTTCTCGACCAATTCTTCCCGATCCTGTCCGCCCTTCGTGCTGCCGCCCTTCTTGTCCTCCTTCTCCAGCCAGTCATCGAGTTCCTTGTCTTCCGCCTTCAGTTCCTTGCGAGCGGCTGCCAGGACCGGGGCGGATTCGGGGGAGTTGCAGACCGGCAAAATCTCCTGACGCAGCGATTTCATGGCGACTTCTTTGGCGAGCGCCTTGTTGTTCTTTCGGCTTGCGGCCACGTCGATGACCCGCCCGTAAACCCTTCCCATCACCCCCTTGTCGGGGAGCGGTTGCGGTGCGTTGACCACGATCATGTACTTCTCGAAGGCGTCATCGAACTTCTTGCGATCCGGGACTTTGTAGGGCGGCTTCTTCGAGTCGCTGACCGACTTGAGGCCCGCATCGTAGAGGGCGTCCCCTTCGGCCACGGCCTGCTTGAGCTTGGCTTCATCATCCGGCGAGAGGGGCCGGGCGACGGCCCCGCCTGCGGCCTTGCCCTCCGGGGCCGGGGGAACCGCCCCCTTGTCCTTCGAGCCGCAACCGGGAACGAAGAACACTGCCAGCGCCGTTACCAGCGCCCTGGCGAAGATCAACCCGAACAGCTTCTTCATGTGCGCCTCCAGAATGGTTGGGATGGTAGTGGGCCGCTCACCGCAGCCCGTCGAGGTAGTTCTCGGTGTTGTTCGTCTCGAACGGGCCGAGCAGGTACTTGCCGGTCTTCTTCGAGTACATCACCTGCCGCCACTTGTTCGGCGGCAGCACCTGCATCCAGTTGTCCCTCGGTTCGGCGAACGGCGGCTTGAACGCCTCCCGGTAGCTGACGATGCGCAGGTCCGGGTGCTTGGCTGCAATCCGCCCGATTACCGTCTTCGTGACCGATCCACCGACGATCAGTTCTTTCAACAGGGGCAGTTCGGCGACCGCCTCGCACAAGGCGTCGTCGGCGTCGTTCAACTGGACGGACGAGAGGTTCGGTGCGGCGGCTAGGGCGGACAGCCCTTTGGTCGAAAACGTGGGCTTGACGCCGACTGCCCCTTTCGGGAACACGATCACGAGCTTTCTGAGCGACTGCGACTTGCCAATATGGGCGAGTCCGGCGTCGTCGCACATGACCCACGATTCGAGGTATGTCAGGTTCGGGCTGGACGGGATCGCTGCGAAATCGGACGGATGGCTCCCGAACGACGCCCCGCCGTTCCCGACCCGCAGGTGTTTGAGGCTCTTGAGTCTGGCGACTCCGGCGAGTGAAGCCTGGAGCGTGTCATTGATTGTGGCTCCCTTCGGACGCTTGCCGCCGACGTTGACCTCGAATGACAGCGTTTCCAGGTCTTCCACCCCAGCAAGCGCCGACAGGTCGTCCGGCGAGGCCACGTCGAGGGCGAGTGTCTTCAAGCCCTTCCACTGGCGCAGGGCTGTGGCATCGAACTTCGGATCGGCCTGGGGTCGGAGCTTTTCTCGCAGGTCGAGATGTTCCAAGGCCGTCAGTTCCTTCAACTTCGACAGGTCTTTGCCGAGTCCGAACGCCCGCACTGCGACCACCGGGCTTCCCGGTTTCGTCCCGTCGGCGAACAGCCGCCCACCGTACTGGGTGACGTGCGTGTAGGCGGTCTGCTGGCCGGGCGTCAGGACGATTTCCGGGGGCGGGAGAGCGGCTGGTTTTTCCTTCGTATCTTCCTTGGGCCGCCCGGCACTCGCCGTCTTGCCCGGCGGCTCGCCCGGTCCCTTCACGCCGCCCGGTCCCTTCACGCCGCCCGGCCCCGGTGTCTTGGGCGTGGTCGCTTTGTCGAGCGGCGGGGCCTGAGCTTTGGACACCCCCTTATCCCCACTGCCTTTGGCTGGCTCGGTTGCCTTCTCCTTCGACCCGCAACCGGTCAGTAGGGCCGTCAGCAGGAAGAGAAGCACGGTCACGGCGGCACGGTTCATATGGCTCCCCTTTCGGGACGGCTTGTGACGGCGATTGCGAGTATTCCTTTCCCCGCCTTGCGACAGCGGGGGCCGAAGTGGGCCGCGAAATCCGAAAGAATTTTCCTGGCCCACTCCCGGTCCCGCTCTCGCATTGCCGTCTGAAGGGGACTGTGGCGGCTTTTCCTGGTAAAACGAGCGAATCAAATGACTTCGCCGTGCCGGGGAACCACCATGCCGCAACCTCCGGCAGTTGGGTCCGATACCCAACTGCAAAACCTCATCGACCAAGCCCTGAAAGGGGACGCCACAGCGCATGACTCGCTGCTCGCCCACGCCTGCGACCGGCTGTTGCGGCTGACCCACAAGATGTTCCACAGCTACCCGGCCCTGCGGCGCTGGGAGCAGACCGACGACGTTTTCCAGAACAGTATGATCCGGCTGCACCGGGCGCTGGCGGACGTGCGGGTGGAGTCGGTGCGGCACTTCTTCAACTTGGCGGCGGTCCAGGTGAGGCGGGAACTGCTCGATCTGGCGAAGCGGCACTTCGGGCCGGAGGGGGTCGGGACGAACCACCACACGGACGGCCAGCCCGCCGACGACGAAGGCGGGGCGCTGCACGACAGCGCCGTGGAGCCGAACGACCTGTCGGGCTGGGCCGAGTTTCACGCCCAGGTCGAGAAGCTGCCCGCCGACGAACTTGAGGTCGTCAACCTGCTCTATCACGAGGGGCTGACCCAGGAAGAGGCGGCGAGAGTGTTGGGCATCTCGTTCCGCACCCTGAAACGCCGCTGGCAGTCGGCCAAGTTGAGGCTGTACGAGGAACTGAATCGTGACGGACAAGGATGAAGAACTTCTGGCCGATCTCCTGGTGCGCTGGGAAGAACTGCGTGAGCAGGGCCAAGACGTTCCAGCCATCGAACTTTGTCAGGGTTGCCCGCACCTTACCGACGAACTCGCCCGCCGCATCAACGCCCTCAAAGTCACGTCCTGGCTGGATAAGCCGGTGGAAGTTCCCGCCGATGATCCTGCCGCCCCTCTATCGGGTCAGCACGGTTCCCGTACCCTTGCCGGTCGATACCGCCTTGATGTCCTGATCGCCGAGGGCGGCTTCGCCCAGGTGTGGAAGGGCTACGACCTGGAACTTCATCGGGCGGTCGCCGTCAAGCTGCCGAAGCCGAGCCGGTTGGACTCGACCGAGGCGTTCATGGCCGAGGCCCGCCGTGTCGCTCGGCTCAAGCACCCCGGCATCGTTCCGGTGCATGACGTGGGCCGGGAAGACGGGGCGTGCTTCATCGTGTCGGAGTTCGTGGAGGGCGGCAACCTGGGCGACCATATTGCCCGCAAGCCTATTCCGCCACAGGCGCTCCAATGGGTCGCCGAAGTTGCCGAAGCACTGCAATATGCCCACGCCAACGGCGTCGTCCACCGGGACATCAAACCGGCAAATATCCTGATCGACCACCACGGGCGGGCGCTGCTGGCCGACTTCGGCATCGCACAATCGGCCAACAAGACGGGGACGTTCGCCCCGTCCATCGGCACGCTGCGGTATATGTCGCCAGAGCAGCTTGAGGGCAAAGAGGTCGATGCCCGGAGTGACACCTACAGCCTGGGCGTCGTGCTGCACGAGGCGCTGACCGGGAAGTTGCCCTACTCGTCGGATGACCCGAACACGCTGCGTCGGGAGATCGTCGCCGGGGTGGGCGAAATATCGACCCCCGACTTGCCCGCCGACGCAAGACATATATGCCGGAAGGCGCTACACCGCCGTCCCCCGGAGCGGTATTCGTCAGCGGCACAAATGGCTGCCGAGCTTCGACGGGTTGCCCGGCCCAAGCATTCGTCCGCCCGGCTTTGGGCGTTTGTGGTCGTTCTCCTTATTGTCGGAGGCGGGGGACTTCTTTGGTGGAACAACCGGCAGCCTGCCCCGGATGACCCAGGGGCCGCAGGCAATGTGATGCGGAAAGAGTCGAACGACGTGCCGAATAAGTCGCCACGCACGGCAGCGGGCTGGATGGCGCTGGGCAAGAAGGACTTCGACCAAAACTACTTCGACCGAGCCGCAGAGAGTTATTCGCAAGTGGTCGCACTCGACCCGAACAACGGCGAAGCGTTCACCATGCGGGGCAAGTGCAAGGTGCAGGGCGGGGACTTCGCCGGGAGCATCCCCGACTTCACGAAGGCCATCGACCTGGACCCGAAGAACGCCGACCTCCTCCGGCTGCGTGCCTATGCCCAGGGCGCTCTACGTCGGTTCGACCTTGCCATCGCTGACGGCGAGGCAGCGCTGCGGCTCAAGCCTGCCGACCCTGGACCTGTGAAGGACTTGTTGGCTCGGCTGTACTCCAACCGTGCCGCCGACCACGCCAGGGCCGAGCGATATGCCGAAGCCGCTGAGGAAGTGACTCAGGCCATGAAGCATGACCCGAAGGCGGCGGTGTACTACCACCAGCGGGGAAGCTGCTACTTCAACCTGAAGCAGTACGAGAAAGCCGCCGCCGACTTCACCGTTGCCATCGAGCGGGAGCCGACGAAGGCGAGCCACTACACGCACCGGGGCATGTGCTGGCAGGCGCTCGGCGACGAGAAGAAAGCGGCGGCGGACTTCGAGATGGTCAAGAAGTTGGAGCCGAAGTAGGGCCAGACAGCACCCCGGTCAACCGAGCGGCGGACGGGACTTGTGCGGCTGGACCGGCTTCAGTTTCGGGATGAGCTTGCTGGGTACAATCTCCCGCACCTTCTGGACGGTCGGGGCGAACGGCTTGGGCGGCTTAATCTTCTTCAAGTGGAGCCGCTGTCGTTGGGCGTCCGTGCCAGGGAAGGCGTTGATCTTGGACATCCCCTTGAGCGGCGGACGGGTGGGTAGCAGGAAACCTTCGTCACGCCGGGCCAGCCACTCCTTGAACGTGGTGTACTTCATGCCCGTATATACCCGTGCAGGGTCGGACAACAATAAAGAACACGGGGTCACGTTGTAGAAAGGCCGGGGCGATGGAACCGAAATTGGAAAGAATATCGTTCAGGACGGGCTAATATCAGCTTTGCAACAGGGGCCGATTCGTCGCCGTCGTGCGCCATAATGAACACGGACTTGATCTCGTCCTTGAAAAAACCCAACGGACCCCATCAAAGTCGAGCGGGAAACCGAAATAACGCCAAAAACCACAGCAATTCATGTGACTTGCGTGCTGCTCACCTGCGGAACGGGGCGGAACGATATTAACGACCAATACCGCCCGCAGACCCCGTTAATACCCCTCCACGGCGGCATCCTCGTCGGCCCACTCACCGGCTAATAGTGACCCAATCCAGTCCCGCACCGCTGGCCCGTCAGCGTCGTAGCCGAACGACCGCTCGATCTTCTTAAGCGGGACGTAGCCGCTGAGGTAGTCGTAGACGTACTTCGCCAGCCGCTTCACGTTCGGCTTCTCCAAGCCGTCGCCGATCTTCTTTTCGATGGCCTTGATCTCGTCCCACATCCTCGTCTTGTTCTTGCCCTGCTCCCAAAAATCGCCGATGGTCCCGACCTTCCTGAAAGGCATATTCGGCTTGAACAGCAGCCTCTTGGCCCGGTACAGGTCGGTACTGAATATCCCCTTCTTGTCGTACCCCTTGACCTTCGCCTTGAAGACGTAGTAGCACAACCGCCACTCGTTGATGACCGGCTCGATCCGCTTCCGCCACACCACTTCCGACCGGGGCGGCATCGCATCGTCAATGGACCGCATCAGGTCGGCCCGGCTGATCTCGTTCTTGACGATGATGTGGTAGTGCAACTTATTCAGGCGGTTCGGCTCACGCACCCACAACGCCACGATGCCCCGGTCCTCCAGCTTGCGAGCGACCTTCTTCCACATCGGGCTGATGTCGTCGGGCGGGTACTCCCGGTTCAGGTTAATGTGGACGGCCCAGGTATAGGTCCGCTTCATCAACTTGCGGTTTCTGATGACGCACATGGACCACTGTTTCGCCTCGTTGATGTAGCCGAGCGTCGTGTCGGTCCACCCCTTCGGTGGGTGGAGGCTGGGCCTGCTGTAAACGGGCTTGATCTGATACATTTTGCCGTCGTCGGCACTATCATATATCATGGGCTTCACCGCCTTCGTCGTTCTGCTGCTGCACTGCGGGCGACAAACTTCGAGGCCACGATCCTCTGCCGGGGGTCGTGGCCGTCTTTATATCGTAGTGTCGAGCCGTTCGTTCTCGGTCCCTCCCTTGTTGCGTTGTTCCCTATTTCATACTGTGGTAGCCAGCGGCGGGGGGTATCACCGGCCATTCGTTCAGAGCGGTTTACGGTATCGGATTTCCGAGCCGTTTTTGTCGGATTTCGGCAGAAATGGTGACATGAACGCAATCGTGTAATTGATCGCAAGTCGAATGATGTAAATGACTTGCACCAATCGAGTCGAAATGTATAGTGGAATCCCTCCCTCTCCGCTTTCTTTTCAGAAACCGCCCTTCGACGAGTACGTCGAAGGGCTTTCTCATTTCTGGGCAAAGGGTTACGCCGTCGAGACGGCAATTCAAACACACGATTTCGAGCAATCGACGTTTCGTGACGTAATCGGCGGTAAACCATTGCTCCTTCAGAGTTTGCGAGAGTTCAAACACTTTCGCCGCCAATTCGGCTGTTTCATCATGCGAGCGGTCCAGCACGTCGAGTTGCAGCTTGATCGACGCCAGCCGGTCGCGTAGCTGCGTGTGTTTCTTGGCGAACACTTCCTGGTCGATGTCGTCGGCCAGCCGCATGTTGAGCAGGCGGTCCTGTTGTTCGACGAGGAGCGTCTCCTGACGGGTCAGCTCGGCCCGTTGAGCACGGCTATCGGCCTGGGCGTCGCGGGTCTGCGAGGCCAGCACCATGCGGAACCAGTCGCGGACGGATTCGTCCTCGACCTTCATCTTGTCGAAGAGCGCCAGCACCTGGGCTTCGATGTCCGCTTCCTTCACCCGGATGCGGGGATGGTCGCCCTTGGCATAGCGGGCGCAGCGGTAGTAAACGTGTTCGTTGACGCCGCCGTCCTTCCGCTTTTTCCTGACCAGTTCGCCGGTGACGGGATGGCCGCAGTGCCCGCACGTCATGAACTGACCCGCGTAGGTCAGCGTCGTGGCATGGTGCGTGCTTCCGCCAAGCAATGCCTGCACCCGGTTCCAGGTGGCCCGGTCGATGATCGGCTCATGCTTGCTGGGATACCATTGCCCCTTGTGCTGGAGCCACCGCCTTCCGGCTTTGCACAATCGGGTTGTCGATTGCTGTGGGACATGACTGGAACTCACTACCTCTGTGTTCAAACAAAGCGCGCACGCTCCCCGGCGTTCCGACGCGGGGGACGAGCAAGTGACTCGTGAGAGCAGACTGCTCAGCGACCATGCAACAACCCTTCGCGTTGATAACGTTGCAACTCTTCGTGGGAGATGGCCCACGCGGCGTGAGCGCCCCGGCCGCTGTGACGCTTCGTGGCATTCAACCGCTGGAGGCGGCAATACTCACGGATGATGAATTCCGCTTTGCCCACCGCGCGGGCGAATTCCTCGACCGAGTACCAGTCGCGGGCCTGCTGGCGTTCGACCAGCGCAGCGAGCAGCGTTTCAATCCTTCCCAGACGATTTTCGAGCGTCATGGCCTTACCCTGCTATTCCTGGCCGTGTAGCAATGGTTAACTTCTATGGCTTGCCCAGTAGCTCCATCGCCCGTAAGTGGGCCTGCTGCAACTGATTAAACTCGTACACCTTAAATGCGTGGAGTGCGGCGATGGCAATGGCTATCCACATCAGCACTCTTTTGATTTTTCGTATTAATCCCATCTCATGCCTCCGATGGTAGGATCGCCAACCCTCTGTCCGCGACCGCGCCTATGCCGCTTTCTCCGTACCGATGACAGCATCGAGTGCCGCCATCGTCATCGCGGCCACCTTCTTGGCGTCGTGCGTCATCTCGCCCGCAGCGAGTGCGACCCGCAGCTTGGAGTTCTCCGCCGTCAACTTGTCCAGGTTCTTGCGATGGGCTTTCATCTCCAGCTCGAATCGCTCCCACGCTTCTTTCGTCTGAACCTTGAAGCACAGAAGTATGAACGCGAGCATCAGTCCCGCACCGAATGCGATGGCAATTCCAAAGATCATCATGCTTCTCCTCAACGTTTGGCGGGTCCGTGCAGACTCCGCCAAACGTTGTTACTGGAACGATTTGACCGTAAACGTCAGTTGTGCGACCCTCCGGTCATGACCGATCGTTTGGCTCAGATCCCTTCGGCGAGTTTTCAGTGTTGTGCAAGGCAGCCACCAATACCGCGCCGGACAAAGCTCCGACGACCGCACCTAGAGGTCCCAAGACCGCGCCATAGATCAAAATGGGGCTAAAAAGCCCTGCATCGCAAAGGAATTCCGACACACTCGAATCACGGTCTTCTTTTTCGTCACTCATTTCATTTCTCGTGGTTGTGACCGGCACACGCCGGTCTGTGATTACTGTCTTGACATTTCGTTCAACGCATCAGG
>JAIEPT010000254.1 GCA_019748295.1 Gemmataceae bacterium
CCTTGCGGTTCGGGCCATCACCGCCCGCAGAGGATTTGCACCTCCTGAGACACAACATGCCTGGCGCACAACGAAACATGCCCGCTTGGAAAGCGGGCATGCGTGATTCAATGCAATGAGTTTTCTAGGCCGCCACGTATTTCGCGATGCGGTTGCCGGTCGCGTGATTCTGGCGACGCTGCGCTTGCTCGGCTTTCAACTCGGCAAGCAGATCCAGGCGATACTCGATATTCGCGTGTCGGCAATCATCCCACTCGCGGAGTACGATCGAGGTGGCCGGATTCAACCCGGCGACGCGATGCAACCAACTGATGCCCGCATCCAGCGTGAGGTGGGTGGTTTTCGGGTGATGCCAGGCGACCTGCGTGGCAATGCAACCCATGGGGGGCACGCGGGTGAAGCTGCCGTGGATCAGGTAGGGACTTCCCTGTTCGAGAAGATCGATGATTCGATCCAGGGCGGAATCGGTGATATTCGGAAGCCAAGACGAGCGAAGCTCGTGCAGGCAATCGGCCGACAACATGGCGGACTCCTTTTCGAGCTGGGTGGGCAGACGGTCCATCTCCGCGAGGGGCGAAGGACATTCTACCGTGGGGATCATGCGGAAATCAGCTGAACGTCTTTTCGTTTCGGCTGCGGCTCCGCGGCAAAGCGAGCAAGGCAGGCAAGATAGGGAAGCCGCAAAACCGAGGGGCAAAAAACCCCGCTGTCCGCGGGAGCGAAGCAGCGGGGCCGGAACAGAGAAGAGGCCGAATCGAACGATGCTGAAGTTAATCTAGGCGTTCAAGGGTGTCAATAGAAAGTTTGAACTTTTTACAAGCCCTAAACCGGTATAAAGTTGCAAATTTTCCAAAGCTAGCTCCGCCGTTTGGGACGCCTTTCCGCCGGAGCATTCCAGGGGTCTTCCGGCCAGGAATGCCGCGGATAACGTGCTCGCAATTCTTTTCGGACGATGGGATACGTATTCGCCCAGAAACTCGCCAAATCGTCGGTAATCTGTTGCGGGCGGTAGTTTGGGGCGAGAAGGTGCACAAGTACAGGCACGCGCCCACCTGCGAGCCTCGGTGTTTCCGCCCAACCAAAGGTTTCTTGGACTCGCACAGCTAGGACAGGTGGTTTTCCGGCTTCGTAAGCCAGCGCAATGCGGTTTCCGCTGGGAACCTCAATCCGCTCAGGCGCCTCTCGATCAACTAGCTGCCGTTGGGTATGCGTCAGCTTCCCCTCGATCGCGCCTCGCCAATCGGTTTGGCGAACCTCCGCAAAGGAACGGCATCGCGGCACCAGCCATTCGAGCAACTCGCGAAGCATGCCGTCGTCGAACGAAGGAACGTCCGCTTCGGGCCAAGCTGCTTTCAGCCAGCGAATGCGACGCAGGTAACTGGCCGCCTCCGAGTCTTCGGGCGGCAACACGCGATCGAGACGGCTGCGTGCTTTCTCCAGCAGCAATGCGGAGACATCGTTCGGCAGTTTGGCGGAGACATCCTCGATCGCGAGATCGAAGACCATCGTTCGCTTGCGTGCCTCCAACTTCTCGCTCTTGTCGTCGAACTCGACGACGACTTCCTCGCGCCGAGGCAGCCATTCGCGGCGAACCAGCGATGCTTGCCGCACGAACGCTTCGCGTTCTCCCGCGTCCAGATCGATGGCGACAAAGAGTTCGCCATCGATCACGGCACTGTAGGGAGCGAGCACCACGCCGCGCCCGCCGACCATGACGCCGCGGCGACTTCCCGCCTCGCGCCGTCGCGCGACGCGGTCAGGGAAACCAACGGCCAACGAACGCAAGATGGCTTCATCCCCATCGGTCGCTGATTCTTGGACGCCGAGTTCGTCGCGCGTGGTGCGAAGGAGTTGATCGCGTACTTGCAGCACCGATCGCACGCCGCCGATATGCAATGGGCCAAGCCAAGTCTCGGTGCGGCCGGTCTTCTCGTAGCCTTCCATCGCCTCGATGCGATCGAGCACATCGGAACTCGTCGCATGCGGCCTTGCGGGGCGCGGGCCATCGATGGGACGCAGGAAAGGGTCGCGTTCCGAAAGCAACGCCGCGGCGAGGGCAACGCGGTTCAGTTGCCCAAGGCGATGGCCTTCGATCAGCATCCGACCGAGGCGCGGCGACGCGGGGAGGCGAGCGATCGAGTGACCCAGGCCTGTCACTTTTCCGTCCTCAAGAGCGCCGAGCCGTTCGAGGAGCAGCATGGCTTGCTGAAGCGATTCGGGCCGCGGGGGCTCGAACCAGGGAAACGACGCGGGATCTTCGCCAAGGCTCAGCAGATGAAGCATCGGTGCAGCAAGATCCACTCGGCGAATCTCGGGTTCCGTGTCGGCGGTTCGCTGCCGATGCGAAATCTCGCTCCACAGGCGAACGCAGATGCCTGGCCTCGTTCGCCCAGCTCGGCCCGTACGTTGATCCGCGGAAGCGCGCGAGACCGGCACTAATCGAAGGCGATCCAGGCCCACGCCCGGATCGAACTCCATCTGCCGTGCGAGGCCGCTGTCGATGACGGCAGTGATGCCTTCGACAGTGACGGACGTTTCCGCGACGTTGGTCGCCAAGACCACCTTCCGTCGCGACTGCGGCGTGAGGGCCGCATCCTGCTGTTCCGGCGGCAGGTCGCCATGCAGCGGCAGGACAAGCAGATCGTCGCGCTCGGCAATCCGTTCGAGTTCGCGTTGAGTTTGGCGAATTTCCTGCATCCCGGGGAGGAAGGCGAGCACATCGCCATCCGTTTCGCGAAGGAGATTGCTTGTCGCTTCCGCGACCGCGACGGCAGCAGCGACGCTGCTGGGCCGTTCCTCGTATCGCACGCCGACGGGATGCAGCCGGCCTTCGCTGCTCAGAATCGGGCATCCGCCCAGATACTTGGCGACTGCTTCGCCCGACAACGTCGCCGACATCGCAACCAATTTCAATTCGGGCCGAATTGTCGTCTGCACAAGGCGAGCGAGGCCGAGGGCAAGATCGGTTTCGAGGCTCCGTTCGTGGAACTCATCGAAGACGAGGACGGCTACGGATTCCAGATACGGGTCCTCGTGAAACATGCGAAGCAGAATGCCGGGAGTGACGACGAGGATGCGCGTTCGGGAACTGGCTTGGCGATCGAAGCGGACGTGATAACCGATCTCCTCGCCAAGACGTGAGCCGCGCTCGTGCGACATGCGTCTCGCCGCGGCGCGGGCGGCAAGGCGGCGCGGCTCCGCCATCACGATTCGGCCCCGCTCCGCGAAGCCCGCATCCATCAAAGCGGGCGGTATCCGCGTCGTTTTCCCCGCCCCTGTCGCGGCTTGCAAGACGAGGTTCGGCCGATCGCGCAAACTCGCCGTGATGGCGGGGAGCAACGCGTCGATCGGCAGAGGGGTTGGCATGAGAGTGGTCCTCACGCTCCGCGTGAGGTCAGCGGCGATGTGAAGCCAGACTGCACAGCGCCTTTCGTGGCGACAAGTTTATCTAACTTGTCGGATTCGGTTTCGGAGAGTTTCCAAACAAGTTAGATAAACTTGTTTCCACGACGGTCTGACCTTACATCGCCGCTGACCTCACGCGGAGCGTGAGGACTACTCTAATCCTTCTTGCCGGGTAAAGTCTGGATGTAATGCCAGATCGCGTCGAACTGTTTGCGGGCGTCGCCGTCCAGCGTTTCGCGGATCGCCGTGGTCTTGCCGTCCTGAGCGAACTTCGGCATCCGCGTCGTCCGCTCGATGCGCGGCGGGTCGTGCATCCAGCGCGGGTAGTAGTCGTAGCGTAAACGCTGAGCAGCATCGAGCAGGTTGATGCCAGGCGCTTCGAAGGGTTCCTTGGCGGGCATCTTGCCGACGCCATGACATTGCGTGCAGTTGAACCCGCCCTGTTGCGGCAGCAGCGTTTCGCCAAGCTTCGCTTGCTCCTCGTCCGGCTCAGGCCGTGAATCTTCTTTGGGAGCGAAGCCATGCTGATGCGAAAGGCCGAGGGCGAGCATTTCGGCTCGAGCCGGGAATGCGGGCATGCGGGCTTTGAGCCAGGGACGAGCGCGATGGTCGTGTTGGCCCGCGATGAACTTCGCGGACCAATCGGGTTTCAGTTTCTCGCCCGTCCACGTTAGCGAAGGGAGCAGTTCGGGCAGTGAGCCGCCTTCCTCTTCCATCACCTGGAACCAGCGCGTGGTCGCTCCATCGCGTTGATGGCAGGCGTTGCACTTCAGGTTGACGATCTGCCGCTGCGCGAACTCGGCCGGCGTTTCGCGTTTCAGCGAACCGCCGTCTTTCGCGAGGAATGCCCGTAGCGATTCACGCTTTTCCTTGGCGAAGCCGAAGTCGGGAGCTTTGCCCCGTTCCTTCGCATCCTCGGCAAGGCAGCCAGCGGCAAGGTTGTCCGACGCCGGACTGGGGCGAAGGTTTGTGCCCTTGGGCAGCGCGTCGGTCTTGAGCGAATGGCAATTCGCGCATCCCGTGCTCGCAAAGAGTTTCTCGCCGCGCTCGGGGTTGCCGGCCTGAGCACCTGGATTGGCTTTTCCCTTGGCCTGGGCGTTCAGATATGCCACCAGGGCTGCGTTTTCGTCCGCCTTCAGCTTGAAATCAGGCATGCGGGTCCAGGGATAGCGGGCGTGCGGCTTGGCGAGGAATTCGGACAACGCTTCCGGCGTGTACTTCGCATTCACATAGTGCAGCGGGTAGCGATCGAGCGTTTCCTCCTCCTTCGGATCGTTGAAATGATGGCACGCCAGGCAGCCGAGTTGGTTGTACAGCTTCTCGCCCTGAGCCGTGGTCGCTTTCGCCTTGGCGGCCTCAACAGGTTCTTTCAGCGTTTGCAGAAAGGCCGCGATGTCGGCTGCATCTTGCGGAACCGTGTCGCCGTGAAGGACGACTGGCATCGTCGCCTTAGGCCGAAGTGTGCGGGGGTTTTGGATCCATTGCACGAGCCAATCCTTGCCGAAACGACTCCCTGCCCCGGCAAGGCTCGGAGCGCGATGCTGCATCTCCGGCATGGCGAGTTCAGCGGATTTCACGCCGCCCGGAAGCTGATGGCAGGCGGCGCAGTCGCGCATGGCGAACAGAAATCGCCCTTCCCGTTTCGCCAATCCCTCGGCCAAATCCGCATGATCTTTGCGCGAAAACAACGTCGTCGGCGGCAACGGCTCCTCCATGAAATCGTCCCCCGTCCACGACACCCGCACGGTTGCGTCCCCCTTCATGGGCGATACCAGCACGATGTCGAGCTTGTTGAACCCGCGCGAAAGCTCGAACGGCTCCTCCGTTTGGGCAACGCCGTCTTCCGCGGCGAGCACCTCTTTGTTGTTGATGCGAAGCGACGCTTTGCCGAGAGCCTTCAGCTTGAAGCGAAACTCGGATCGCAAGTCCGCTTTCAAGTAGCCGCTGAGTTTGGCGGCGAACGGACCTGGGCCGACGAACGGCGTCGGCGCCGTCCCCTCGGGGACGTGCAACGCGGCGATTCGCACCCGGCGAACGTCGGTCGGCGTCTTCGCGTTTTTGTCGGCAAAGAAGCGAAGCGTAAGCCCTGGTTCGAGCAAAGCCTGCTCCTCCTTCGGCAATTTGCCCGGCTTGAAGTCGCCATCTTGGGCGACCGCGGACCACGCGAAAGGAAGGAAGAGGATGGGGGCGAAAAAGAGAAGTCGTTTCATGGATCGGCTTAGGCGGGAAGTTCAAGTTGCAGGTAAGGGGCATTGTAGGTTCGTCAACCGGTCAGGAGGAGGATGCTATAAGAGCCTGAAGCTTTTCGACGACTTGTTCGACGACCTCATCTGGCAAACGACCGATGTGCTTCGCCTGTCGGATGCGCCAATCAAGGCTCTTCACTTGATCCGCAGTGACGACACCGGTCGCTTTGCAGCCATCTGGAATGGCGACCTCGAACGGATACCCTTTGGCCTGATTCGTGATGGGACAAACTACAGCCAGCCCAACGCGGCCGTTGTACGCGGAGGAGGATAGGACCAAAGCTGGGCGCCGACCTGCTTGCTCATGTCCTGCTTGGGGATCGAGAGTGATCCAAATGGCGTCGCCGCGCTCGGGAACGTACACATGTCGGCGAGCTACCATGCTTCTTTCCCGACAGCAGGGCCAGTTTGCCACTCGCCTGGGCAATTCTCGTCGGTTACGCCCTTAAGCAATTCTTTGAGCGTGACGGGAGGTCTCGCCTTTTGCACGATGAGCGAGCCGTCTACAACCTTGATCTCCACCGGAACGTTGTCGGCCAGGCCGGCCTCTACGGCGTAAGACTTGGGTATGCGAAGGGCCAAGCTGTTGCCCCACTTTTGCACGCGCGCATGCATGACACGCCCTCCTTGTATCTACATTGAATATACAAAAGGTTTTGTCGTCATGTCAAGAAGGAACCCAGGAACTCCCTACGGTCGCCCCTGGGCTTTGAAGTCTGCTGCTTACATCTGCATTCTCAACGCTGCCTTCTTACTTCCGCTTCTTGTCCTGCTTGCGCTTCTTCTTCCGTTCCTCCGCCCGTTCCTTGGGGCTTTTGCGGTGGCCGGTGCCGATCTTGGCTTTCGCCATCTGGGCTCCGGGCTGAAACATGCCGGCTTGGCCCATGCCCATCATCATCTTCATGCGTTGCCACATCGACATGTTGGCCATCTGACGCATGATCGTGCGGACTTGGTCGAATTGACCCAGGAACTGCTTCACCTCATGCGGCTCAACCCCGGAACCCGCGGCGATGCGTCGGCGCCGGCTCATGTCGATGATGTCGGGATCGTCCCGTTCCTTCTTCGTCATCGAATCGATCATCCCCTGCACGCGTTTCACCGCCTGCTCGGGGTCTTCCCCTTCGGGGATCATCTGACTTAGGCCGCCGGGGAGTTGACCCATCAGTTCGGTCATGCCCCCCATCTTGGCCATCACCTCGAACTGCTTGCGGAAGTCTTCGAGCGTGAAGTTGCCCTTTTCGAGCTTCTTCTGCTGGCGGAGGCGTTCCTCTTCGGAAATCTCCGACTGAACGCGGGCCACCTTCTCGAGGATGCCGGCAATGTCCCCCTGGCCCAGGATGCGCTGGGCCATCCGCTCGGGGCTGAACTCCTCGAGCGCCTGCAGCTTTTCGCCGACGCCGACGAGCTTGATCGGAACCTTGGTGACTTCCTTGATCGAAAGGGCGGCGCCGCCGCGGGCGTCGCCGTCGAGCTTCGTGAGAATGACGCCATTCAGATCCAAAGCGTCGTTGAACGCTTTGCTCGAATGGACCGCGTCCTGGCCGGTCATCGCATCGCAAACGAAGTATGCCTCGTCCGGCTTGCAGATCTTGTCGATCTGCTTCAGCTCGTCCATCGGCATCTCGGCCACATGCAGTCGGCCGGCGGTATCGAGGATGACGAGGTCGTTGCTGTTCTTCTTGGCGTAGCTTACCGCATTCGAGCAAACGACGACGGGATTCGGGCCTTTGCCGTCCGGTGTGGCGGCGCCTTCGCTGTAGACGTCGACGCCGAGCTGTTGGCCCAGCACCTTGAGCTGTTCGACGGCGGCGGGGCGCTGCAGGTCGGCGGCGACGAGCAACGGCTTCTTGCCGTACTTGTCGCGCATGAGCAGCGCGAGCTTGCCGGCAGTCGTCGTTTTGCCGGACCCTTGCAGGCCGCAGAGCATGATGACGGTGGGGCGGTCCTTGGCGAAGTGGAACTTGGCGTCCACCGGCCCCATGAGCTGAACCAGCTCGTTGTACATGATTTGGACGATTTGCTCGCTGGGATCGAGCATCTTCGTCACTTCTTGGCCGACCGCTTGCTGCGTGACGCGCTGGATGAACGCATCCGCGACGTCGTAGTTGACGTCCGCTTCGAGTAGGGCGGTGCGAACCGCTTGCAGCCCTTCCCTGACGTTTTCTTCCGTGATTCGGCCGCGGCCCTTGAGCTTTTTGAGGGCTTCCGAAAGACCGCGCGTGATGCCTTCGAACATGGGATGGGCTCGACTCGAATGAAAAGGCGCTAGCGAAACCGCCATTATAGGACAGCGAACTAGCCCCGCAACGCTCGTCGATCCGGGTTTGCCCGCGCCAGAAGTTTCGGTACTTTCAAGAATGCAGTTGTTTGACGTAGTTTCATTCCGTAAAAGTCAAACCAGTCGCTTCAGCAGTTCCATCGCCGCGATCACTTCATCGGCCGAAGGGCGAACCAGCCGCTGCAGCACTTTCCCATCCCGCATGAAAACAAGTGTGGGCCACAGTTTGACCTGAAACGATCGCCCCAATGGCTTGCCAGGCCCATCCTCGACCCAGAGGAAGGGCAGGCCGGGCGTTGCTTGCAAGAGCGATTCGATCGTGGGTTTCAGTGCGAGGCAATGTCCGCACCAGGAAGCGCCGAACTCGATCAGGAGAGGGCCGGCGATCTGGTCCAGTTCTTCCCGCGTGGGGACGTGCGTCGTGGATTTTGCTGTCATGATTCACTCCCTTGTTTTGTTAAAACACGCAACTTGAAGCTGCAAACCTGGTGCGAGCGGCTTTACGCTTCTTTCCGCAGGATAGGATTCGGCGGCACGCGACGTGCTTTAACTTCCGAACGCTTCGTTACATAATAGTGTCGTGCCCGCTTTTCCCCCTTGGGGGCGACACGGAACTTTCAACTGCAAGGTCCTCGCCCCATGAAGACGTTCGCCCGCGCCCGCCCGTCGTTGTTACGCCAGATTAATGAAAGACATGTGCTTGCTGCGATTCAGATGCACGGTCCCTTATCCCGCGCCGAGATCACTCGATGCACTGGGATCAGCGGTCCGACCGTGACTCGCGCAGTGGCCGCATTGCTAGATGCTCGGCTCCTGGAGGAAGGCGACTTTCGTCCTGCTGCGCTAGGCAGACCAAGCAAAGTGCTGCGCTTAGCAGGGAAGAACGTTTCCGTTTTAGGGGCCATCATCGGATCGCAAACGTGCGAATTGGTCTGTGCCGGGCTGGATGGCGAAATTCATGATGAAAGCCATGTGACCTTTCCCACGCCGAACACCTACGAAGATCTCGTCGAGCAATTCGTCATGGCGGTTCGCGAGAGTTGCTCGAAGGAAAAAACGACCGTCCTCGGATTGGGCTTGAGCCTCCCTGGACTACTCAATCATCGAGAAGGCCGGGTGCTGCTCAGTCCTAATCTGCATCAGACAGACGGCAAACGCCTTGGTCACGATCTGAGCAGCCGTTTGGGACTTGAAGTCGCCACCGTGCAGGAATCGACCGGCCTCTGCCTCGCCGAACGCATGTATGGAGCCGCCCGCGGACTGGATCACTTCGTCGTCGTCGACATCAACGAAGGTCTCGGCGTCTGCGTCGTCAATGACGGCGAGGTGCTCGAAGGCCAAAGCGGACTTGCGGGCGAGTTGGGCCACATCACCGTGGACATCGACGGCAAACCATGCGGCTGCGGCAACCGCGGCTGTCTCGAAACCATCGCAACCGACCACGCCCTTGCTGATGCTGTCTCGCAGCGAGCCGGGCGGCAGATGGCGATTGAGGAAATCGTCACCGAGATCCGCGAAGGCCGCATGGAAATGGGCCCTGAGTTCGACCGAGCCATGGCGTACCTGAGCGTCGGCCTCGCCGCGGTCGTCAATCTCTTCAATCCCCAACGCGTTTTCGTCTTCGGCAAGTTCCTCGATGCCCACCCTGAGCTGTTCCACCGTTTGACTCAGATGACATGGAAGCGTGCCCTCAAGCCGGCCATGGCCGATTGCGAGATCATCCGCGCTCAAGCGAACAAACGCCTCGGAGCCATCGCGGGCATCATCCAGCACATCACGACCGGCCGCGACGATCACGCGGAGTAGTCTGCCCTCCCGCAAAAGAAGGCCGCCGGCCTCAATCGGCGGCCTTCTGCTTTGCGCGTTCACCGGCGTCGTCTACTTGCATCCCGTCCTCAGCTTTTCGATCTCCGATCATCATTCTCCGATCTCGGTTCCTCATTTCCGGTTCTTCGCAGCTTGCCCCGCAAAGGAACAGGTGAACCTCGTCGCCTTCGGCTCCTCGCTAAACGTTCGTCATTTGCCGCTTCCGCCCCTATAATCGCCTTTCGAAAGCGAACGCTACTTCGTCCTGAGGATACCGGCCGTGTCCAGCAATCGTTTCCTGTTCACCAGCGAATCCGTCTCCATGGGGCATCCTGACAAGGTGTCCGATCAAATCAGCGACACCATCCTCGATCACTGCCTCGCCGCGGACCCCATGAGCCGAGTGGCGTGCGAAACCCTCGTGACGACCGACCTCGCCGTCGTGGCGGGCGAAATCACCACCAAGGCCGACCTCAGCCGCAAAACCGTTGACGCCCTCGTCCGCAACATGATCCGCGAGATCGGCTACACCGATCCCACCATCGGCTTCGCGGCCGACACCTGCCAGGTGGACATCGTCGTCCACTCGCAGTCGCCCGACATCTCGATGGGCGTGGACGTCGGCGGAGCAGGCGATCAGGGCATGATGTTCGGCTTCGCCTGCCGCGAAACCAAATCGCTGATGCCGCTGCCGATCTTCCTGGCCCATCGGCTTGTCGATAACCACGCTCAGCTTCGCTCCTCCGGCGCCCTCGGCTTCCTCCGCCCCGACGCCAAGAGTCAGGTGACCGTCGAATACAACCCGGACGGATCGCCGCAACGCATCCACACCGTCGTCATCTCGACGCAGCACGACAAGAGCGTAATCGGCAAAGACGGCAAGTTCACCAACGAAGCCCGCAAGGTGCTCGTCGAGAAACTGATCCTGCCGACGCTGAAGGCCGAACGGGCCGACCTCATCAAGGGCGAAGTCGTCCTGCTGCTGCCCGGCGAATCGCACGACAAGGTTTCGGACAATTCGCTCATCGTCCACATCAACCCCACCGGCAACTTCGAAGTCGGCGGACCGCATGGCGACTGCGGGCTCACGGGCCGCAAGATCATCGTGGACACCTACGGCGGACGAGGCCGGCACGGCGGCGGCGCCTTCTCGGGCAAGGACCCGACCAAGGTCGATCGCTCGGCCGCATACATGTGCCGCTATATCGCGAAGAACATCGTCGCCGCGGGCCTGGCGGAAGAGTGCGAAGTGCAACTCTCCTATGCCATCGGCTACCCTGACCCGCTCAACATCTGGGTGACGACGCACGGCCGCACCGCGAAGGGGGTCACCGAACTTCAGCTTGTGGAGTTGATCCGCAAGCACTTCAAGCTGACGCCGCGCGGCATCATCGAGACGCTGAACCTGCGTCGCCCGATCTACAAGGAAACCGCCCGCCACGGCCACTTCGGCCGCGAGTTGCCGAACTTCACCTGGGAGAAGACGGACAAGGCGGAAGCGTTGAAGAAGGACGCGGGGCTGTAAGTCGAATCGCCAAGAATCTCGAACGCCGAGGAAGCAACGCCTCCTCGGCGTTCTGTTTTTCAGAGCCCGAGCGCCAGCGAGGCCTATATAGCCCTCTCGCTCCGCGAGAGGTAAGCGGATGAATGCCTTGCCGTCGTAGGGTGCGTTGCCGCTTACCTCTCGCGGAGCGAGAGGGCTACATAGGACTCTGCTGGCGCTTGGGCTCTGAGGTTTGGCGTAGGCAAGGAAAGCTGGCGAGATGGCCAAGCATTTTCCGCTTCGGCAATTTTGAGAAATTGGGTAAAGGACGCGCCGGTGCTTCGCCGAAAGAAAGGGTGTCGATAATCATCGACGGGGAAGTTTGGGAAAGAAAAATTGTCCCTCCCCCTCCCGCCCTCGGGTTCCAAGCCCGCCTCGGTATATAGGAGTCCATCATGATGAAGGCCGGCCGCATGTTTGCCGCTATCGTCCTTGTTTCGAGCCTCAGCCTATGGGGCTGCTCCAGCCAAAAAACCGGAACCTTCACTGCCAAGATCAAGGAACTCGAGGATCGCCATGCGAAATTGGAATCGCAGCAGCGGACATTGGTTTCGCAGAATCAGGAAAGCCGTCGGAAGATAGAGAAGCTGGAAGGGGACTTAGGCGCTCAGCGCGAGGAGTTGCAGACTCTTCGTATTGAGCGTGACGATTTGCGCAAACAAATCGGCGCCCGCACCGTGGAACGCGACAACCTCCACACTCAGCTCGGCCAACTGGCGAAGGATTTGCAGTCAATGGTCGGCCGAGTGGAAGCCGCGATGTCCACGGTCCCCGGTCCCGCGATCGCCGAAGGCAGTTCCCCCGCCGTCGCCCCCGTGACGGCTCAACCGACTTCCCGAGTCAACGAGTAGACATCGGTCCCTTGGCAACCCCGATGGAAAGGCCCCCGGCTGGATGCCGGGGGCCTTTCATTGTGCGCCAGGCATGTTGTGTCTCAGGAGGTGCAAATCCTCTGCGGGCGGTGATGGCCCGAACCGCAAGGCTAGG
>JAIEPT010000109.1 GCA_019748295.1 Gemmataceae bacterium
CCGCCGCTGTCTTCCTACCCAGGGTTGGCTCCCGATGGTCGCCAACCCTGGGCTTTGCTGGGAACGCTTTCAGCGTTCGCGTGGGTTCCGTATCGCGCCCCTTCGGCGATGACTTCGCCCCTGGCTTTCATGGGAGACGCCCTTGGCGTTTGCAGTTCGGTGCGTCCGCCCGAAAAATTGGCCGCACCCAGCCGGGAGCGTCGGCGACCGGAGGCAGGCCGAATCATCAACGCCCCCGTAACCTAAATCAGCGTGCGCGATTTCGCAGCAGCACCTTTCGCACCAACCCGAAGCGTCAGTCAGCGAGGAATTTCGCGCGACCCTCGCTGACTGACGCTTCGGGCTAGTGCGGGAGACTGGCATGTTTTGATCGGAATCGCGATGCCCACTCTTATTCAACTGGCCGCTAACCCGCTGCCGATTCGCGCACGCTGATTTAGCGAACCGCGAGCAAATCGAGCGTCGGCACGGGACCAAGGTTCGGCCCTCACCCCCAGCCCCTCTCCCGGCTCTCCCGGAGGGAGAGGGGAGCAAGACCCGCGCTCCGCTGCGCGTCGCGGCTAACCGAGTGCGGCCACCGCGATCAGCATCACCAGGCCATTGCTGAGCCCATGCGCAATCATGCACGCGATGAGACTGCCGCGCCATTCGCGGGCGACGCAGAAGCCGAACGCAAGAGACGCCAGCACCGGGATGGCGACCCAACCTTGCGGATGCACCGCCGCGAAGATGACGCTGCTGGTCAGTGCGCTGAAAAGGAAGCTCGCAAGCAGCCGCCAATGGCGAGTCGCTTCACGGAGGTGGCGATAGAAGACGCCGCGAAACATCGTTTCTTCCACGATCGGCGCCGCGACGCTGGCGAGGAAGAAGATGCTGAGCCGATCCCAAAGGTCGCCCCGGGCTAGCGGGACAATGATGGGATGGGCACTCGAGGGCGGAGCATAGAACGGATCGCCAGCCGCGCCTTCAAGCCCGAAGCTCCGCTGAAGGAAAATCAAGAGGATCGTGAGCACCAGTCCCACGCCGAGCCAGGGCAACGTCATCACGTAGGCGACGACCCCCCAAAACGGCTCCAGCCATCCGCCTTGCCCGGCTGTCCATCCGATGTCGCTGCGAACTTGCTGCCAGGGAATGCCGCGTATCACGGGCCATGCTAACGCGAGCAAACTTGCGAACATCGCAAGCGCCGCGGCCAGCGTCAAGCCAAGATATGGCGATGCGTACCCCGATGCGAATGACAACACTGGATACAGAAGAATCCACAGGCCGAACGTCTCGACGTAAATGCGGCCATTGGGACTGCCGGCCACGAAACCGCGGATCAGACCCCCGCTCGCGGCCCGCATGAGGAAGACAACCAGCACGGCAATGCCGATGAGGGCGAGTGCGATTGCGCCGAGAAAAGCCAGCAGAATGCTGAACGCGGCTCCCAACGCGGGTTTCAGTACGGGTTCGCGAGTGGCCGGGTCGCTGCCGCGCGGATGCTGAACCAGTTCGCCGAACCAACCGAGCCGCTCGTTCAAAACGGTTCGTTGCTCGTTGGTCAGCGACTTGACGGCCTCCAGATGTTGATCCGGATCGGACCAAAGCGTGCGAAGGATCTCGATTACCTGAGCATCGGCCTCTTGGACCATCGGCTGATGCTGGTCGATCAGTTTCTGCAACGCATCGAGTTCCTCCAGCGCCGCTTCGGGCCCCGTCAATTCCGACAACGTGGCGATCGCTCGAAGTCGCTGCGGAATGCGGCCCACGTTGACCGTCTTCGCCTGAGCCGCGAAGTCGGCATTGTTCATGTCTTGCTTGAGCTGCTCGAGCAGATGCTTCACGCCGACGAGGTAGCGGGCCTGCAGTTGAAAGGCGATAAGATCGAGGCTCCCCTCATTGGCTGCCTCTCGGGCGATTGGCGAACGCACGAACAACTCCCGCCCAAGTACGCTGAAACCGACGATCGCGAGGATGACGATCCACGCCGCCCAAGCGGGCCAGCGATGGCTCGGCGATGTGGGCGACGGCGGGTCGGTGAGGTCTTTGCTCATGGAATGCTCATTCGGTACGGCACAGTCTGCTGACGCCGGCGAGCAGCCGCTGTTAGGCGGCTGGTACAGCGCACTTGCAAGTCTCCTGACGCATAGTCCGAGGTTCATCCGGAAGAACGCGACGAGACTTGCAAGTCTCCTGACGCATAGTCCGAGGTTCATCCGGAAGAACGCGACGAGACTTGCAAGTGTGCTGACGCTTAGTCCGAGGTTCATCCGGAAGAACGCGACGAGACCTGCAAGTGCGCTGTACCAGCCGCCTAACAGCGGCTGCTCGCCTTGAAACTACTAATCCTTTTTCGTCCACGTCATCACGAAGTAACTCGTGTTCGGCCACGTCGCGAACTGTTCGGGCCGGCGCTGGTCCGGCAAAAGGCCGCGGGCGATGCGGAGGGTGCCGTCCTTCACCTCGTAGATGCCTTCCAGCGTCTTGTCCTTGTTGGCCCCATCCAAGAAAGTCATGTTCACATGCTTGGGCGACTTGCTCGCATCCAACTTGAGCCGCACCTCATGGGATTGCGATTTGGTCTTCAGCAGGTAAATATCCCCCTTGATGGTCAGCGTCGTGCCTTCCAGCTTCGCGGGGGCAGCATCTTTGCCGTCGGCTTCCAGGCCGGACAGAATCCAGGCGCCTTGCATGGCCGCAAGGTCCTTCTTGGAGGCGTCCTCGGCATTGGGGGCCTGGAACAACAGGACGATGGGCAACAGCGCGATAGCGAGTTTCATGAGCGACTTCCCGGAACGGATCATTTCGATGGTGTCCGGTTTACGTTTCGCAAATCGAACGTCACGGCCAGGGGACGGACTTCGCGGTCGGGAGCGCGAAAAACCCGTGGTATGTCGGCTGGTTTGGTGACGGGCGGGGTAAGCAACGGTAAGAAAAGGTGACATTCCGAATGTCCCCATTTCGTTTTGTTCGGCGTTCGGGCGTCGAGCCGTAACGCTGGCATCGAATCGAGTTCCGCGTGTCCCGACGCACATCGCGTTAACGCCGGCACGAAGGAGCGTGGGCCAACGAAAAATTAGGAAGTGCCTACATGAACGGGAAAAGAACCAGCTCGACGCGGTAGGGGGCTTCGAATGTGAGCGGGACCAAGGATTCCGCGATGACCGCACGCCGCCGTGATGGACGGTCGACATGCGGATCGGGACGGAAAGGGGACATTCGCGAATGTCTCCGGACTTAGACGCCCCACCATGAGGGATCAATTTGCTTGGGCGACCTCGTTCCGAAATCGCTGCATCGTGTCCCATAGCGTTCGAGGATCCAAGGGCTTGGCGAACCACGCGTCAACGCCGCGTCCCCCGGTTTCGATGCCGACTTCCTCGGGCGCGGTCCCGCTGATGGCGATGACTTTAAGCCCTTGGTACTTCGAGGAACTTCGGATTCGCCGCAATGTTTGCGGTCCGTCGCAACGAGGCATTCGCATATCGAGGAGGACGAAATCCGGGCGAGCGCCCGCGTCGAGCTGGCGGAAAGCGGCCAGGCCGTCTTCCGCGCTGATGCACTCGCAGCCGTTCATGGCGAGCAAACCCGCCAGCAATTCGCGCTCGTTCGAGTCGTCCTCGACAACCAAAACTCGGCACTTGGACGGCGCGGGAGCGACCGACCGATCGCGGGCTCCCATGTCTTGGTCCAGGTTGCCCAAGTCGTGCAACAGGTCGGTCAATGTTTGACCCGCTTCGGCATTTTCGCCGACCTCGAGCCGGCGTTGGAGCAGGTGCAGCCGAAGACTGATTTTGTGAAGCTGATTGCGAGCCGCATGGGACCATGAACTTCGCGGAGACTGGCGCTCATGTCCGGTGTCGGCAGCGAGGAGTTCCTCCCGCATGATTTCGACATCATGAGGGGCACTGATCCCAATGCGGACGATGTTCCCCTGGACGCGAACCACGCGGACTGATATGCCGAGGCTGGGGAAGATGACGCTCTCGTTGGGCTTGCGCGATAAGACAAGCATGTTCGGGTCTCCTACCCTCGTGATTGGCGGCGAACCACCATGTTCGACAATATCGGACTGGGAAGAGCCTAAACTAACGGGCGTATCAAGGTCAATCCCTGGCCGCCGCTTTTTTCCTTTTTTCCATTTGCGAAATGAATCGAAGGCAAAGCTTGGAAAGCGGAAACGAATCCCAGTCTTATCGGCTTATTTCGTTTGCGATCCGTTCAAGGCGTAGGCCAGTTCTGCGGGCCGCAACGGCTTGGTGAGGTGGTCGTCGAATCCCGCGAGTCGCGTCGCTTCGCGATCCTTGGCCTGGCCGTACCCGGTGAGGGCCACGAGCCGAATCTGCTGAGAATTCCAGGTTTCTCGAATGCGGCGAGCCAGTTCGTAGCCGTCCATTCCGGGCAAGCCAATATCGACGAGCATCACGTCTGGGAGGGCCTGCTTCAAAAGATCCAGAGCAATCGCCCCGGTTTCGGCAGTGCGCACCTCGTAGTCGTCCATCGCCAGCAGTTCGCGCATGGATTCGCGAATGTCGGCGTCGTCTTCGACGACGAGGATCTTTCGGCGAGTCGGTGCGGCGGGCCGAGGAAACGCGACCGGGACGACCGGGCCGCATTCCGAATAGGCCAGGAGGCTTTGCCGCTCGCACATGGGCAGTCGCACGACGAACTCGCTCCCTTTTCCGACTCCCGCACTGGCCGCTTCCACCTGCCCGCCGTGCATTTCGATGAGGGAGCGGACTAAGGCGAGGCCGACGCCGATGCCTCCCGCGGAGCGGTCGAGATCGCTGTCGGTTTGGAAGAACAGATCGAATACTTTACCTAGATCCTCGGGGGCGATGCCGCGTCCGGTGTCGAGAACGCGGATGACAGCCTGATCGCCTTCCTGGGCCACGCTGTACCAGACCCGACCGCCGCCCGCCGTGTACTTCGCCGCATTCAAAAGCAGGTTGACCTGGACCTGCTGCAGGCGATGCGGGTCGCCGTCCACAGGCAAGGAGTGTTCGGGGCGCAAGACGGTCAACTCGATGTTCCGCTCGGCGAACCTCGCTTGCGTCTCTTCAAGCACCCCGGGAATCGTGTCCGCCAGGTTGATCGGTCGGCGTGCGAGATCGATCTTGTTTCGGGTGAGCCGCGAAACGTCGAGCAGGTCGTCGAGCAGACGAGCCATGTGCCTGGCGCGGCGTTCAATGATCTGAAACCAAAGGAACGCGCCCGGCGGAAGGTCGTATCGCTCGAGGACGCTCGAGGCGTTGAGGATCGCCGCCAGGGGATTGCGCAGTTCATGCGACAACATGGCAAGAAACTGATCGCGCTGCGCCACGGCTTCGCGAGATTGCAACTCGGCTCGCTTCAAAGGAGTGATGTCCACCTTCATGCCGCTCAGCCCGATCAGTCGCCCATCTTCGTCGCGGAGCGGAAAGCGAACGCTCAGGTACGTATGAAGTCCGTCCGAAAGCGGGATCTCGATCTCCGTCTTCACGCTGACGCCCTGCGTGAGCACCTGCTCGTCCTCGGCCGTAATCCGGTCGGCGACTTCACGAGGATGGATGTCGTGCGCGGTTTTTCCGACCGGGTCGCAGCCGAGCAGTCGCCGATACGCGTCGTCCGCGAGGACGTAGCGCTTGCGCAGGTCTTTGATGAAGACGTGGTTCGGCGAGTTGCGCAGAATCGATGCGAGATAGCGGTCCTTGGTGCGGATCTCGTCCTCGGCGCTCTTCAAGGCGGCGATATCGATGAGCGTCAGAACGACACCCTCGACGCCGGCGTGCGTGCGGTACGGCAGAATTCGCAGGAGAAACCACCCCCCATTCCGGTCGCGTACCTGACGCTGCCGCGACTCGCCTGTTCGCAGCACTTCGCGAATCTCCTCCAGCAGGTCGCCATGATCGATCGAGTGCGAGAAGCATTCGATCCTTCGGCCGACGTCCTGGGGAAGCAGATTGAACGTGGGCGCCATCTGAGCCGTGAACTTCCGAATGCGAAGCTCCGCATCCAAGAAGATGGTGTGAACCTCCGTGCTGGTCAGCAAGTTGTCCATATCCGCGGTCATTTCCGTCAATTCCGCAATCTTCTTCTGATGTTCGGCGTTGACCGTGAACAACTCCTCGTTGACCGAGTGCAGTTCCTCGTTCGTGCTCTGCAGTTCCTCGTTGGCGGCGACCAGTTCCTCGTTGGTCGCCTGCAATTCCTCGTTGCTTGTTTCGAGTTCCTCGATGGTGGCCTGAAGATTCTCCTTGGCGTAACGCAACTCGGACTCCAAAGAAAGCAATTGGTCTCGCGATGCTTGCGGCAAGCCGACTTCCTGGGGGGGCGCCGGACTCGGGATCTCATCCATCGCTTCGAAGCAGACGAGGGCATGCACCAGCCCGACGCGCCGATTCACCACGGGCTTCACGGTGAGGTTGATCAGTTTCTCCGCGTTCTCCTGCTTCACGCGAAGACCTCGATACAGGACCGGCTTCTGCTCCTTGAAGACCCGCTGCAACGCCCCCGTCAAGGCGACGCGAAGTTCGGAGCCCACCGTGTCCAGCAGATCCGCGGTCACCCGCCCGTTCGGATGCTGCAGGAAGCTGCCCGCTCCGCCGAAGGCGTGAAGCACCTCCCGACGCTCGTTCACCAGCAGACTCGGAGGCATGTACTCGTCGAGCAGCGCATCGTAAGAGCCAATCAGCGGGCCATCGAATCCTACCCCGGCAACCGGTCCGGGCAGGTTCGCCGTTCCCGCACGCATCAACGCGGACGAGGCCGACGGCAGACGCATGTCGGTCGGCAGCCGAATGTCCCGCCGCTTTCGGTAGAACTTCCAGTGGCCGTCCAGCGTCTCGAACTCGTCGCTCAGTTCCCCCGGGCTTTCGCTCGGCCCGAGGACCAACACAGCTCCCGCCTTCAGCCCGAAGTGAAACAGCGTGAGCGTCTTCTTCTGAGCGATGGGCTGGAAATAGATCAGCAAGTTCCGGCAGGTGATCAAGTCAAGCCGCGTGAACGGTGCATCGCGGATGACGTTATGTTGCGCGAACACCACGATCCGGCGCAACTCGGGAGCGATCTGGTATTGCCCATGCTCCCGGCGAACGAAGAAACGGTCCAGACGCGACGGACTGACGTCGACGAGTTCCGCGCCGCTGTATACGCCTGCGCCGGCGAAGTCAATTGAGGCCCGATGGACGTCTGTGGCGAAGATCTTGGCGTTCGCGGGGCGACCCAGCGCCTCGAACTGCTCGTGAACGAGTATCGCGAGCGAGTACGCCTCTTCTCCCGTCGCGCACGCGGCCACCCACATGCGCAGCTCTTCTCCCACGGGCAGCTTTCGGATCAAGTCCGGCAAGACGCTTGATTCCAGCCGCTCGAAAGCTTGCCGGTCGCGAAAGAACCGCGTGACGCCGATCAGCAAATCCTTGTAAAGCCTGTTTAGCTCCTCCGGATCCCGCGCCAACCGCTCGACGTATTCGTCCAAATTCGAAGACTGATTGAGCTGCAGACGACGGTCGGTTCGCCGGACGATGGTTTCCGGCTTGTAACAGGCGAAATCGATGTCGTAGGCATCGCGCAGCAGCCGAAACACGGCTTCCATGGCGCTCTCGATGATCGGTTCCGTATTCGCCGGCGGAGCATCGTCCTTTGCCGAGGGATGTCGAGCAAGACGCAGCAACGCATCCGCCATGGCCTCGGGGGGCAGCGCGAAATGGACCGCGCCGCTTTGGATCGCGCTCTTGGGCATGCCGTCGAACTTCGCGGATTCCGGCGCCTGAGCGAATACCTTTCCCCCCGCATCGTGAATTTCGCGAACGCCGCGAGATCCGTCGCTTCCCGTGCCCGACAGGATGATCGCGATCGCTCGCGGACCCGCCTCCTGTGCCAGCGACCGGAAAAAATGATCGATCGGCAAGGAGAGGAGCGCCGGATCCTTGTCCGACAAAAGAAGCTTCCCGCCGCTGACGATCATGTCCTTCTTCGGCGGCAGCAAATAGATCGAGTCGGGTTCGACGCGGGTTCCGTCCTCGGCGGCGTGAATCGGAATGCTGGTTCGGCGGGCCAGCAACTCGTTGGTCAAACTTTTGAAGTTGGGCGACAAGTGCTGGACCACGACAAATGCCATACCCGAGTTGAGAGGCATCTCCGCGAAAAACTTCTCGAGCGCTTCCAGCCCTCCGGCCGAAGCCCCGACGCCAACGATGTAGGAGGGAGACTTATCCCCCGCGCCCGACGACGAAACGCCGAGCGGTTCCAGTGCCAGCGAATCCGTTTCTCTAGGTGCGTGCATTGGCCCCTCGCGTCACAAGGTTCGGTCGCGGAAGCACATCTTGCATTTATGATAGGCGAGGGCGACACCAAGAAAAGACAGAAAGATTGCAACGCTTCCATCGGCAATCTCGATGGATCCGTTCGACGACGCGACGCCTTCTTTGCGACCAGTCATCGGAAACCAGCACGTACGAGCCAGGTGGGGTTGTTCCGGTGGCGAGATTTACAGGGCAGGTGTGTTGGATGCTTCGGGCTTCCGCTCGCCGGCCGCCACAGCGGCGAGAGGTGAACTTCAGCAGCTCCCACGAGTAGGGGGCGTCGAGTATCAAGTGGCCCGGGTCGCCGTCGACGCTGACACCGCCAGAAGCCCGCCGGACACCGAAAAAGGTATGCGCTGCCTGTCCCCTTTACTCTTCTCCATTTACCTTACCGCTCAAGCGACTTGAGTACGACATTGCGAAACTCAACGCCGGTGCCATGGTTTTGCAGCCCGATGAAGCCGCGGCGGGGGCGTTTGTTCAGTTCGGCGTTGTCCTTCATGTCCGCATCGACGACCTTTTCGCCGTTGTAGACGACTGTCACGCGGTCGCCGAGACAGGTGATCTCGTAGGCGCACCACTCCCCTGCCCCTTTGAAGACGTCCTTGGAGCGGGCTTGGAAGGTGTAGAGAGAACCGCTGTATTGCCAATCCTTCAGCTTCCCCTTGTAGGCGGGGCCGTGGTCGTCGAGGATTTGCACTTCCATGCCGAGGGCCGAAGGGGAGTTTTTCGATTCGACGTCGGGCACGCGCAGAAACACGCCGCTGTTTCCGTTCTTGGGAACCTTCCACTCGAGCTTGAGCACGAAGTCGCCGTACATCTTCTTGGTGCCGATCCACCCGGACCCGGCCGTTCCGATGAGGGTGCCGTCCTTGAAGGTCCACTTGTCCTGATCCGCGGGCCGGGCGTTCTTTATCTGCCAGCCTTCGAGATCCTTGCCGTTGAATAGCGGGACGAAGTCGTCCGCATGGGCGAGCAATGGCGCTGCGAGAACCAGGAGAAGGGGGGCGAGACGCATGAAATCACCTTGAGGAGGGCGGATTACGTCAGGGCGGAGCCCGAGCGCTAAATCACCGTGCGCGATTGTGCAGGAAACCTTCAGTCGGCTTAACGCTTTGCAATCGCGATCGCCCCTCTCCCCTTGAGGCAGAGGGGGGTAAGGGGTGTCGTCACGCACACGCGTTTGCTCGATCCCGGCGAGGGCCCAACGCCAAAGGCGTTGCAGCGCACAGCCCAGGGTTGCGAGCGTAGCGAGCTACCCTGGGTAACGCCGTATCCAACATGCAATCAACTCTGAAGGAGTTGGAGCTCCGGACACATTCCGTTGCTCGAACCCCTTTGGGGTACTCCGGCCTCACTATCGTTGAACCCAGGGTAGCTCGCTTCGCTCGCAACCCTGGGCTGTGGGCTGCAACGCCTTTGGCGTTGGGTTCTCGCCAGGATCGAGCGAACGCGTGTGCGTGAGGGCACCCCGGTCCCTCTCCCTCAAGGGGAGAGGGGTGCTCATCTCCGCGCATTGGATGCAGCCGTGTTGCGCGCCGTGATATTGCTCAGGCTCTGCCGCGTCACAGGCCTTCGACTTCCCAGCCGCGGCGGTAGCGGCGGCGGACGAATGCGTTCGCTTCCTTGATGTTGGTCACCGTCATAGCCGCCTGGTTCCATTCCAGCGTTTGCTGGCGGAAACGGGTGGCGAGGCAGCCGAGCAGCACCATTTCGGTCAGCGGCCCCGCGAAGGAGAACGGGGCCGACGTTTCGCCGTTGCCGCGTACGGCTTCGACGAATTGCAGATAATGATTGCGGCCGCCGGGTTCGGGCCTCTTGTAATCCTGGAACTTCTCGACCGGGAAGAGCACCGGCTGAGCGATGTAGGGCGAATAGAGCACGCCTTCGGTTCCGACGTAGATCGAACCTTGATCGTGGAACTGGCGATTGCCGATCTCCTTCCGCAGTTCTTCGGGGGGACGAGCCGATCCGTTGTACCAGTTGAGGGCCACGGTGTCGGTCGTGTGGCGAGTGCCGGGGAAGACGTAGCGGACCTGGACATTGAGGCCCCAGCTATCGGCATTCGGGGCGTCCCCTTCGGACCGCACGGTGCGGGGGTTGCCTACGCCGAGCGACTGGAAGACGGGATCGAGGATATGGCAACCCATGTCGCCGAAGGTGCCGGTGCCGAAGTCGAGGCGTTTGCGCCATTCGCCGGGATGATAGTAGTTGCGTAGGTAAGGCCGCTCCTCGGCCACGCCGAGCCACGCGTTCCAATCGAGCGAGGCGGGCACGTCATCGCGGCGTTCAGGTCGCGGATCGCGGCTGCCCCATTGCTTGCCGCTCCAGCTATGCACTTCGCGCACCTTGCCGATGATGCCGCTATGCACCATCGCGACTACCGTGCGATGCACTTCATGCGAGTGGATCTGAATGCCCATCTGCGTGACGAGCTTTCGATCCGCGGCAACCCGCGTGAGCTGGCGCGATTCGTAGATCGTCTGCGTGAGCGGCTTCTGCGTGTAGACATGCAGCCCGCGCTGCATCGCTTTCATCGTGATCGGCGCGTGCATGTGATCGGGCGTCGAGATGTTGGCGGAGTTGAGTTCCTTTTCCTTGTCCAGCAACTCGCGCCAATCCTGATAGACCCGGCAATTCGGAAACCGCTTGCGGATCTCCGCGAACCGCGAGGTATCGACATCCGCCACGGCCACGAGCCGAAGATTGCGGCTGCCGGTGAGCGACTGAATGTCCGAGAGAGCCATGCCGCCGGCGCCGAAGCTGGCATGCAGCACCGTTTCATTGGGCGCCTGGCCCTGAGCATGCGCTCGATAGACGAAAGGAGCGGAAAACGCCGTCGAAGCCAGCGCCTTCAGCGCCGTTCGCCGGGATACGCGAGATGGAATAGTCATCGCCGATGGCTCGCAAGGAATGGGGTGAAAGGCAGGATGGCGTGCAGCTTAACAGATCGGCAAGCGAACGGAAGCAGTAAGTTCAGGCGAGCTGAAATGGGTGCGGCGATTTCTTCGGGCGGACGGATCGCGAACGGCTGAAAGCGTTCCCCAGCAAAGCCCAGGGTTGGCGACCCTCGGGAGCCAACCCTTGGTATACGCTGCCGAAATTCTTGTTCTGACGGCTTGAACTTCTTCCTGCACACTGCCAAGATCGACATCGAACGAGCACTTCCCACTTCAGGAGAATATGCCATGCGATGCTTTGCCGGATTCGGAGCGGCCCTTCTTGCGCTTTGCCTGGGCGGCGCCGTCCTCGCCCAAGATGCGGACCTTTCGACCGTTTCGGGGACCGTCAAGAAGGTGGAAAAAGACACCCTCGGCGTGCAGACGCGCGGAGCCGACGGGAAATTCGGCAAGGAACTGACCGTGAAGCTGACCGGCACCACGAAGATCACGCTGCTGACCCGCGAGAAGCGCGGCGGCAAACTGGTTCCGGTGCAGCGCGACTTCGACGCGAAGGATTTGGAAGCCGGACAGCAGATCGTCCTCATTCACACCGGGGGGACCGAACCGGTTCTGCTCTCAGCCGTGATTCAAAAGAAATAACCCCCCAGGGCGGAGGGTTTTTTCCGGCGTTGCGTTCACGATAATAGGTGAGTCCGACTTGACGTCAGGATTTTTTCGATCGTCAGCGAGCGAAAGCGCCTGGATGGCTTGCTCCCCTCTCCCTCCGGGAGAGCCGGGAGAGGGGTGAGGGCATAGCAGCAAACCTAGGAGGCGTGGGGTTCAATGCGTAAAAAGACACCCCCAGCCCCTCTCCCGGAGGGAGGAGATCGCATCTTCGACATAAGTCGTCTGGATCTGTGGAAGCAGCCGCGGCGTGCCATGCTTGGGCGGGTCCCTGGCCGGGGCCAGCGCACTGCCCGCTTTCACCGTCCAAGCATGCCCCCAGACCGAAATCTCGGAAGCTGAACGCTCGAAAGCTGAACGCTCGAAAGCTGAACGCTCGGAAGCTGAACGCTCGGAAGCTGAACGCTCGGAAGCTTCGCAGGCGTAAGACGAAGGGTAGAGTCGAGCGGTGACGCGGTGCGC
>JAIEPT010000363.1 GCA_019748295.1 Gemmataceae bacterium
AGGGAAGTCGTCCCACGTTCGGGCGTCTGTATTCCGCTTGCGGCTTAGCGAGCCGAGGTGTGTGCGCGAACGCTAAGGCGCAAGCGGAAATCCGGTACTCGCAGGTTAGGTGACGTCATTCGGTTGCGCGCAGTCCCGCGGAACGCCACGGAGGGCGTTCCCTACAGAACGCCAAAAGCGGAATGGAAGTTGCATTCAACCGCCGAACGCAGTCGCAGGCTCTCCGCGACCTTCCTTCCCCTTTGCATGCGCCCATCGAGAGGTCGCCGCGTGACGGACAATGACCCATTGTGGTACAAGGACGCGATTCTTTACGAGTTGCATGTGCGCGCCTTCCAGGACAGCGGGTTGGACGGCATCGGCGATTTCCGGGGCCTTCACCAACGGCTCGATTATTTGCAGGATCTGGGCATCACCGCGATTTGGCTGCTCCCCTTCTATCCATCGCCGCTCAAAGACGACGGCTACGACATCGCCGACTACACGACGGTGAACCCGAGCTACGGCTCGCTCCGTGATTTCCGCGAGTTTCTCGATGCCGCTCATCGCCGCGGCCTGCGCGTCATCACCGAGTTGGTCATCAATCACACCTCGGATCAGCACCCCTGGTTTCAGCGGGCGCGGAAAGCGCCGCCGGGGAGCCCCGAGCGCGACTTCTATGTGTGGAGCGACAATCCGAACAAATACAAAGATGCACGCATCATCTTCAAGGACTTCGAGCGATCCAACTGGACGTATGATCCGGTCGCCGACGCCTACTTTTGGCACCGCTTCTACTCGCACCAGCCGGACCTGAACTTCGATAATCCCGCCGTCTGGGAAGCCCTGACCCCCATTCTCGACATGTGGCTCAACATGGGCGTGGACGGCGTACGGCTCGACGCCATTCCCTACCTTTTCGAGCGCGAAGGAACGAACTGCGAGAATCTGCCGGAGACGCATGTCTATCTCAAAGCGCTGCGCAAGCATCTCGACTCGAAACACGCCGGCAAGATGTTCCTTGCGGAAGCGAATCAATGGCCCGAAGACGCCATCCCCTACTTCGGCGATGGCGACGAATGCCACATGGCCTTTCACTTCCCCGTGATGCCGCGGCTTTTCATGGCGCTGCATCAGGAAGATCGCTTCCCGATTCTCGACATCCTCGAACAGACTCCGCCGATCCCGGAAAACTGCCAATGGTGCATGTTCCTTCGCAACCACGATGAGCTGACGCTCGAAATGGTGACGGACGAGGAACGCGACTACATGTACCGCGCCTATGCACTCGATCCGCAGGCTCGCATCAACCTTGGCATTCGCCGACGACTCGCCCCTCTGCTCAAAAACGATCGCCGACGCATCGAGTTGATGAACGCCCTGCTCTTCAGTCTTCCGGGCACGCCCGTTATCTACTACGGCGACGAAATCGGCATGGGGGACAACATCTACCTTGGCGACCGCAACGGCGTGCGCACGCCAATGCAATGGAGCGCGGATCGCAATGCCGGCTTCAGCAAGGCGAACCCGCAGAAGCTGTATCTGCCGATCATCATCGATCCGGAATACCACTACGAAGCGATGAACGTGGACGCTCAGCAGGGCAACCCCTCGTCGCTCCTCTGGTGGATGAAGCGGATCATCGCCCTCCGCAAGCAATACCAGGCGTTTGGCCGCGGAACGATCGAATTCCTTCGGCCCGACAACTCCAAGATTCTCGCGTTCGTCCGCCGCTTCGATGGCGAAACCATCCTTGTCGTGGCGAACCTCTCGCGCTTCGTGCAATACGTCGAGCTGGATTTGGCGGAGTTCAAGGGAATGGTCCCCTACGAGTTGTTCGGCCGAACGCCGTTTCCCAAGATCGGGGAGTTGCCGTACCTGCTGACGTTAAGCCCGCATGCGTTCTACTGGTTTTCGATTGGCCCCGCGATCGTGGGCCGTGGGGCGGCGAGCAAGCCGCGCGAGACGCCGCTTCCTAATGTGGTCGTCCGCGATTCGTGGGAAGAGCTTCTCGAACCAAGCCGGTTCGGCATTCTGGAACCCGCCATACGGGCGTATCAGCGCGAGACCATCATTCATCATGGCCGCATCCGCACGGTTCGTGACGTGAACATTCGGCAGGCACATCGCTTTTCGTTAGACACGCCTTCCGCGTTGCTGATCGTGGAGACCGAGTTCCTCGACGGCGAGACGCAGCTCCGCGCGGTGCGACTCGCCTTGGCTGGGCAAGAGGCCGCGGAACGCATCCCGGCGGGCGCTCGCATCGCACAACTTTCGAAGCGAGGCGAACCTGCGGGGCTTCTCTACGATGCGCGAACCGATCTCGATTTCTGTGCGGGAATCCTGCGGGCGATTTCGGAGGGACGCACCATCGTTCTGGGCAACGCCGAGGTGGTGGCGACGACGTTTCCTCAATTCGAAACGGCGCGAGGATCGGACGAAGTGCCTGCCCCAATCTCCATCCATCGGGGCGAGCAGCATAGCCTTTCCATCATCTACGGCAATCGGCTCGTGATGAAGTCGCTGGAACGGCTCGAAGCGGGCGCGAACCCCGATGTGGAGCTGGGCCGATTTCTCGCGGAACAAACCAGCTACCAAGGGGCCGCCCCCGTCGTGGGCTCGATCGAACTGCGGCCCCACGAAGGTGAAGCGATCACGCTATCGGTGCTCTCTACCTTCGTTCCCAACGAAGGGAACGCCTGGCAATACACGCTCGATGTGCTGAGCCGTTTCTACGAGTCGGCTCTAACCAGCAAGGATCCGCCGCCTGCTCCTGCCCCTTTGGATGCCTGGACGCCCGGCGCCGAAACGTCCCTATCGCCCGAGGGGCACGAGTTGCTCAACGCCTACGCGACGACCGCGGAGCACCTCGGCCGAAACACTGCGGATCTGCACAAGGCGCTTGCTTCCGGGACCACGCCGAACATGATCCCCGAGCCATTCTCGAAGCTGTATCAGCGTTCCATCTATCAAGCGATGCGAACGCAAACCGGCCTCGTCTTTCGCGAACTGAGACGCCGCCTTCCCGACGTGCCCGCCGAGACGCGAGAGTTGGGGAACAAGGTCATCGAGTTCGAGCAGACCTTGCATCATCGCTATCGCCGCGTGCTCCGCTCCGAGGTGGATGGTTTCCGCATCCGCGCTCACGGCAACTACCACTTGGCGGAACTCCTCTACACGGGGACCGATTTTCAAGTCTTCGATCTCGAAGGCGAACCGGACAAACCGCTGAGCGAACGCCGCATCAAACGATCGCCGCTCCGTGACGTGGCCAGCATGATCCGCTCGTTCCAATACGCCGCGTTCAGCCCGCTCTATGGCGTCGAATCGAAGCAGGGCTCGTTCGCCGGGCAAGTGCGTGCGGAAGACAGGCCCATCCTTCTGCAATGGGCTCGCTTCTGGTCCTCATGGGTTTCAGCGCGCTTCGTCCAGGCCTACTACAGCGGCATGGCCGGATTGGGCCTGCTGCCAAGCAAGCCGCAGGTGTGCCGCGAGCTTTTGGAATTGTTCGTCCTCGAACGCGCAGTGGTCGAGCTTGGGATCGAGATGGAACATCGGCCCGCCTGGATGCCTCTGCCGCTCGCGGGCTTGATCGACCTCATGGAATCGTTGGCGCCCTAGCGTCGAGGAATCCGCCCATGCCGCCTTTAGCCGAACGTGTTCCCTCGCGAGTCATCATCGAAGGCGTCAGCCCCGAGGTGGACGCGGGCCGTTTCGCCGCCAAGCGAACCGTCGGCGAAGAGGCCGCGGTCGAAGCGGACATCCACGCCGATGGGCATGAAGTGCTTGCCGCCGTGCTGTGCCATCGCCATCTCGGTTCGTCCGATTGGATCGAAACGTCGATGATTCCGCGGGTCAACGACCGCTGGGTCGGATGTTTCCCAGTCAACAAGCCCGGCTTCTACGAGTATGCGCTGCAAGCATGGATCGATCGTTTCGCGACCTGGCGGCGCGATCTCAGCAAGCGCGTCGATGCGGGTCAAGAGTTGACGAGCGATTTGCTCGAAGGAGCGGAACTCGTTCGCCAAACCGCAGCGAGGGTCGGCGCCCCCGATGGGAACTGGCTTCGCGGTCAAGCAGAATTGCTCAGCTTCGGCGACCCCTCTTCACGCGTTAAAGCCGCATTGGATGCAGCGCTTTTGGCGGTGATGGCGAAGCATGCCGACCGCAGTTACGGCTACTCTTATCCTCGCGCGCCTCGCATTTGGGTCGATCGCGAGAGGGCTCGCTTTGGTTCCTGGTATGAACTGTTTCCTCGTTCCTGCTCCGACGAACCCGGAACGCACGGCACTTTTCGCGATGTGGAAAAACGACTCGACTACGTCGCCGGCATGGGGTTCGACGTCCTCTATCTGCCGCCGATCCATCCCATCGGCCTAGCGTTTCGCAAGGGCCCCAACAACACTTTGACGCCGGCCCCAGATGATCCCGGCAGCCCCTGGGCGATTGGCGGGCCGGAAGGCGGGCACAAGGCCGTTCATCCCCAACTCGGCACCCTCGGTGATTTCGATCGCCTGCTTGATGCGGCGAAATCGAAGGGGATCGAAATCGCGATGGACATCGCCTTTCAATGTTCCCCCGATCATCCATACGTGAAGGAACACCCGCAATGGTTCCGCCATCGGCCGGACGGCACGATCAAATACGCCGAGAACCCGCCCAAGAAGTATCAGGACATTTACCCGCTCGATTTCGAGTGCGACGATTGGCAGAACCTTTGGAACGAGTTGCTCAGCGTCGTGATGTTTTGGGCGGATCGCGGCGTGCGAATCTTCCGCGTCGATAACCCGCACACCAAGCCGTTCCGATTCTGGGAATGGCTCATCGCGGGCGTGCAGGAGAAGTACCCCGACGCCGTCTTCCTTGCCGAAGCATTTACCCGGCCCAAGGTGATGAAGTACCTCGCCAAGAGCGGCTTCACGCAGTCGTACAGCTACTTCACCTGGCGCAACACGAAGGAAGAGATCGCCGCATACTTCACGGAACTGACGCAGACCGACGTCCGCGACGCGATGCGGCCCAACCTGTTCGCAAATACGCCGGACATTCTCCCCGAGTTTCTCCAGCACAGCGGCCCGCCCGGCTTCCACCTACGCCTCATGCTCGCGGCCACGCTCGGCGCCACCTACGGGATTTATGGTCCCGTCTACGAGACGTTCGAGGCGACGCCGGTGAAGGCGCATGGCGAAGAGTACCTGGATTCGGAAAAATATCAGATCCGCCATTGGGAGTGGACCAAGCCGAACGTCTTCCGCGAGTTCATCGCCCTGATCAACCAGATCCGGCGGGAAAACGCTGCTCTCCAATACGACCATCGCCTGCGTTTCTATCCCTCGGACAACGAGCAGATTCTCTTCTACGGCAAAACGTCCCCCGATCTCTCGAATGCCGTGTTGGTTGTCGCCAACCTCGACCCGCATCACGTGCAATCGGGATACGTGAAGATGCCGATGGAAGAGTTGGGCCTAAAGCCGGGCGAAGGATACCAGATGCAAGACTTGGTTACGGGGGGCCATTTCCTCTGGCACGGCGAAACGAACTACGTGTCGCTGGACCCCAAGTCGGCGCCTGCTCATATCCTGCGCGTCCGCAAACGTGTGCGGACGGAACGCGACTTCGACTACTTCTTTTAGGAGTCGCGTCAATGCGGGTGCACACAGACATTTCGCCGCCAAGCCCCAGGGCAAGCGCAGCGCACCCTGGGGATCGTTGCGCCCGCGGTCTGAATCCCCAGGGTGCGCTGCGCTTACCCTGGGGCTTGGGGTGCGACGTGAAGATGATGCACGGTATCGCCCCTCGCCCCCAGCCCCTCTCTCCAAAGCGGAGAGGGGAGCAAGGCGGGGCGTCATGACAAGCGCGACCTGGTTCCAGGATGCGGTGTTTTACCAACTCCCCGTCAAGTCGTTCTTCGACGGCAACGGTGACGGCGTCGGCGATTTCGTCGGTCTGACGCGGAAGCTCGATTACATCCAGGAACTCGGCGTCGATTGCCTTTGGCTGCTCCCCTTTTTTCCCTCGCCGCTGCGTGACGATGGCTACGACGTGGCCGACTACCGCGACATTCACCCGTCCTACGGAACGATCGACGACTTCCGCCATTTCATGAAAGCATGCGGCGAGCGCGGCTTGCGTGTCGCCGCGGAGATGGCGATGAATCACACCTCCGACCAGCACCCTTGGTTCCAGGCTTCGCGGTCCGCTCCGGAAGGTTCGACGCGCCGCGATTACTATGTGTGGCGCGACAAGCCGGATCACTTTCGCGAGGCGAACGTTCACTTCGGCGATGCCAAGCGATCGAACTGGTCGTGGGATCCGGCCGCTCGCGCGTACTACTGGCATCGATTCTTCGATCACCAACCCGAACTCAACTACGACCAGTTGCAAGTCCGCGAAGAGATCTTGCGCGTGCTTCGCTTCTGGCGCGAGCTTGGCGTCGATGGCCTGTGCCTCAACGGCGTTTCCTATCTCGTCGAACGGGACGGTACCGCATGCGAGCATTTGCCGGAGACTCATGCAGTACTCCGCGAGTTTCGGCAAGCACTCGATGCGTCGCCCGGCTTCATGCTGCAAGCGGGGGTCAATGCCTGGCCCGCGGATACCCTGCCCTATTTCGGCGAAGGGACCGAATGCAATGCCGCACCGCACCTGGCGCTGGCGCAACGGCTCTTTCAGGCGGTACGGCAGGAGGATCGCCATCCCGTTGTCGAGATTCTGCGGCAAACTCCGGCATTGCCGCAGGGGTGTCAATGGATCACGCTGCTGCGGAATCATGACGAGCTGACGCTGGCGCTCGCGACGGACGAAGAGCGCGACTACATGTTCCGCGAATACGCCGCCGATCCGCGGATGCGGATTCACGGCGGCATTCGTCGCCGCCTCGCCCCGCTCGCCGACAATAATCGCCGTCGCATCGAGTTGCTCTTCGGCCTACTCTTCGCGTTGCCCGGTTCGCCGATGCTCTACTACGGCGACGAGATCGGCATGGGGGACAACCTGTTTCTACCTGGACGCACCGGCGTCCGCACGCCGATGCAATGGAGCCCCGATCGCAACGCCGGTTTCTCGACCGCCGATGCCGCCCAGCTTTTCGCGCCGCCCGTGGCCGATCCCGTCTATGGCTATTCGTCGGTCAATGTCGAGGCACAGCGCCGCGATCCGTCGTCGCTCTTGCAATGGGTTCGGCAACTGATTGCCGTCCGCAAGCAATCGCCCGCGTGGTCGCGCGGCTCGTTGACCATGTTGGAGCCCGCCAACCGCAAAGTCATCGCATTTTTGCGGCAATATGGCGACGACACGTATCTCGTCGTCGCCAACCTCGCGCGGACGGCTCAACCTGCCGAACTTGATTTATCCGCGTTCCAGGGCTTATTGCCCGTCGAAGCGTTCGGCCGAACCGCATTTGCCCGAATCGGCGACCGCCCCTACAGCCTCACGCTCGGCGCGCATGCGTTCTTCTGGTTCCGGCTGCAGAAGGAAGCGGAAGACGTCTCGTCGCGGCTCGCCCCCGTACGCACGGAACATGTCGCTGAGACTCCGACCCTTCAAGTCGCAGGCGGATGGCAAGCTTTCTTCAACGAAGGAACGCATGCCGACGACATGCTTGAAACAAGCGTCCTGCCGACATTCCTTCGTTCGCAGCGCTGGTTCGGCGGCAAAGCAAGGGAGGTCAACCGAGTTCGCATTCGCGATCACGCTTCTCTCGCGGCTTCCTCCACGCATGCGTTTCTCGTCCTTCTCGAAGTCGCATTCCAAGATGGCGTCACGGACACCTATTTCGTACCGATGGCAATCACCCAGGGAACAGCCGGCTCGCGGTTGACGGAAACGCATCGCTCCTGGGTGATCGCCCGACTCGCGGGCCCCGAGGGAGACGCCGTTTTGCACGATGCACTCGCCAGCGACGAAGTCTGTTCGATACTGATCGCGGCCGCGGGGCACGGGCGAATCTTCCACGCACGCGATGGCCAGATCAAGGCCCTCGCAACCAATGCTTTCGTTCGGCTCCGCGGCGATGCGAGCTATCCGCTCCCCGTCGTTCGCGGCCCTGCCACCTCCAGCAACTCGCTCCTCTTTTTCGGCCGCCGACTGCTGCTGAAGGTTTTCCGCCGTCTTGAGGTGGGCATCAATCCGGATGTGGAGATCGGCAAGTTCCTGACCGACGAACACCCCTTCGATCGCATCCCGCCGGTGGCCGGAAGTTTCGAGTATCAGCCCAAAGACGGCAAGGGCCCGCTCACGCTAGGCATCCTCCAGGCCCTCGTTCCCAATCAGGGGGACGGGTGGCAGCATGCAGTGAATGAGTTGAGCCGCTACTACGATCGAGCGTGGGCTCGCCTTGCCGGGCCGGATCCAACTCTTCCCGAAGTTCGACCGCTGCTGGAACTTTCGCAAGCGACCCCGCCGCTTGGCGTGCTTGAAACAATTGCGATTTACCTGCAAGCTGCCGAAACGCTGGGACGACGTACCGCGGAGGTGCATCGGGCGCTCGCCGACTCCGACCATGAACCAGCCTTTGCCCCAGAGCCGTTGACGTCAGCAGATTCGGTCGCGCAGCGGGATGAGATCCTCGCCCAGGGCCGCAAGGCGTTGGCTTCGTTGAAAGACCATGTCGATCGACTCTCCGCAGAAGTGGCCGATGCAAGCAGTCGCCTCCTGGAAATTGGCCCGAGGATGCTCGAACGATTTTCGGCCGCTTCCACTCCGCCGAGCCATGCGACGAAGACACGCGTACACGGCGACTATCATCTCGGCCAAGTGCTGTGGGTGGAGAGCGACTACGTCATCCTGGACTTCGAAGGGGAGCCGGCGCGAACGGTGGAAGAACGCCGGGCTAAATTCTCGCCGCTGCGCGACGTCGCGGGTATGCTGCGGTCGTATCATTACGCCGCCTATGCGGGATTGTTTGCTTACGCGCAAAACCGTCCCGCGGATTTTGCTCGATTGGAACAATGGGCGGAATTGTGGCATCAGTGGGTCGCGGCCGCATTTTTGCGAGCGTATCGGGAGTCCGCCCGCGGAAGTTCGTTTGTGCCGACAAGCGATGACGAATTCTCCGACCTGCTCGGCTCGTTCATGCTGAGCAAGGCCTTTTACGAGCTAAACTACGAACTGAACAACCGACCCGACTGGGTCCGCATACCGCTGCGAGGAGTCCTCGCCCTCCTTGAGCAGCAAGCCGAAATGCCTGGGGAGATGAACGAGTGAGCGCTAGCGCCCTAACCGAGTTCGACCTTCATCTCTGGTCTGAAGGAAGCCATTTCCGCGCCTACGAAAAGCTAGGCGCCCACCCTGGCGAACGCGACGGGAAGGTCGGCACTTCGTTCGCGGTGTGGGCGCCCGATGCGGAAGAAGTGTCGGTCATCGGCGATTTCAACGGCTGGCAATCGGGTCGCCATGTGCTTTGGCCCGCCGGGACGACCGGCATCTGGCAGGGTTTCCTGGAAGGCGTCGGCCCCGGCGACGCTTACAAGTACGCGATCCGCTCCCGCTTTCACGGCTACCGCGTCGAAAAGTCGGACCCCTTCGGATACTACGCGGAAATGCGGCCCAAGACCGCATCGAAGGTCTGGGACCTGGACGGATATGAATGGGGCGACAAGGATTGGATGACGCATCGCGGAGGCCGGCATCGCCTGGATGCCCCGATCTCCGTCTACGAAGTTCACCTCGGCTCCTGGCGGCGCGTTCCCGAAGACAACAATCGCTGGCTCACCTACCGCGAACTGGCTCATCAACTGGCCGACTACGTCAGCGAAATGGGTTACACCCATGTCGAATTGCTGCCGATCACGGAGCATCCGTTCGACGGCTCATGGGGCTATCAAACGGTCGGCTACTACGCTCCGACCAGTCGATTCGGCACGCCCCAGGATTTCATGTTCTTCGTCGATACGCTGCATCAGCGCGGCATCGGCGTCATCCTCGACTGGGTTCCCGCGCATTTCCCGCGCGATCAGCATGGCCTCGGCTATTTCGACGGCACCCATCTCTTCGAACATTCGGACCCCAAGCAGGGTTTGCACCAAGATTGGGGCACGTTCATCTTCAATTTCGGCCGTCGCGAGATTTCGAATTTCCTGATCGGCAATGCGCTCTTTTGGCTCGATAAGTACCACCTCGACGGCCTGCGCGTCGATGCCGTCGCGTCGATGCTGTATCTCGATTACTCGCGCAAGGAAGGCGAGTGGACTCCGAACCGCTTCGGCGGCCGCGAGAACCTGGATGCGCTCGATTTCCTTCGCCGGTTCAACGAACGCGTTTACCTCGAATACCCGGATGTCCTGACCGTGGCGGAGGAATCGACCTCATGGCCCATGGTTTCGCGGCCCACCTACATGGGCGGACTTGGATTCGGCTACAAGTGGGACATGGGCTGGATGCACGACACGCTCGAGTATTTCAAGCTCGATCCCATTTATCGCAAGTACCACCACAACCAACTCACCTTCCGCATGATCTACGCCTTCGGCGAAAACTTCATGCTGCCGCTGTCCCACGACGAAGTGGTGCACGGCAAGGGATCGCTGATCGCGAAGATGCCCGGCGACGAGTGGCAGAAGTTCGCGAATCTGCGGTTGCTGTTCGGTTACATGTTTTCGCAGCCGGGCAAAAAGCTTCTCTTCATGGGGTGCGATTTCGGGCAATGGCGCGAATGGAGCGAGGAGCGAAGCCTGGACTGGCACCTGCTCGATCAGCCGCTCCACAAGGGAATGCAACGCTGGATCCGCGACCTCAACACCATCTACCGGGGCGAAGCCGCCCTGCACCAGCATGATTGCGATCCGGCGGGCTTCGAGTGGATCGATTGCTGCGATGCGGACACGGGGGTCATAAGCCTCGTTCGCAAGAGCAGCATTCCGGGGAACGAAATCCTGCTGGCATTCAACTTCACCCCGGTGGCTCGGCTCAACTACCACATCGGCGCTCCGCACGGCGGGCGCTGGCAGGAAATCCTCAACAGCGACGCCCAACTATACGGCGGCAGCGGCCAGGGCAATTTCGGCGGCGTTTCGACCGCCCCCGTGCCTGCCCATGGTCGCCCCTATCTTCTCAACATCACGATCCCCCCCCTGGGAATGGTGGCGTTCAAGTACTCAGGATGATCCGCCGCCCTCGCACCAGCAGCGCGATCTCGCGATAAGTCGCTTCGATCGCGCCTAACCGCATCGCCAACGCCCGCCGATCTGCCGTCAGATCGTAGTGGGGAATCGGCGTCGGCTGCGCACGCAGTAAGCGGTCGGGAGCGTCCCGCAAAACCGCTTCCTACGTGCGCGACCCCTTGAGGCGAGCCGCGCCTGCATTTCTCCCCTCTCCCTTCGGGAGAGCCAGGAGAGGGGTCGATTCAGCGTATTATTAACGCTGACGAACGGAAAAGCGCCCCAACCCGAAGTGCGCAGCGCCAAGGTCGTCATCGGCTCCGGGGCGATTGGCTTCGACGGCAAAAAAGATCGCTTTCGCGAAGTAGTCGGATCTGCTCTGGGAGAGCTTTCAGCTGGTCCCGGCGTTCCGCTTGAGTCGCCGGCGACTTCCTTGGTGCACATTTCGACCGACAGGGCCTAAGGAATTGCCGCATTCAGCGGAATCTGGCCCGATTTCGAAGAAAGTTGGCGACTTCTCTACGGATATTCGGCTGGGCCCCTGGACTTTTCACCTATCCAAGTAAAAATACATTGCCGCTCCATCCTGGAACGGCCAAGCGGTTTCAGCATGCAGAAAATGTTGCGGATTCGGAACAAAACCAGGAAAGGCACTTACTGCCTTGAATGAGATGTCCGCTACAAATGATGCAAGCTAAAAGCCGTAGTGCGCAAGCCGAAGCGTCGTACGCAAGAGTTATTGCTGATACGGCAATTTTCGGCCAGCGCAGGAAATCGCTCCATTCTGGATGTTCGGGAGAACGAGTAATGGCCAAGTCGAAGAAGCCGCAGTCACCTACGGAACTGATCCTCGGGATCGGTCCGGACCAGGCGAAGGAACTCCTTGGGGAGCTTACGCCGCGCGAAGCGGAAGTTGCGGAACTGATGGCCTCCGGCGAAAAAAACGTCGGAATCGCCAAGAAGCTCGGGATCAGCGTGAAGACCCTCGATATCCATCGTGCGGCTGTGAAGCGCAAGCTCAAAGCCCGCGGCGCCGTCGATGTCGCTCGGGTCGTCTACGCTCCCAAGATCGAAGAAGCGCTGCAGTAGTCCGGCTCGGACGCCGAGTCCATAAGGCGAGCGGCGCCTGCATTTCTCCCCTCTCCCTCCGGGAGAGGGAGAGGGAGGTAGCTATCTCCTGCCGCTCGCCTCAAGGGTAGAGTCGAGCGGTGACGCGGTGCGCCGGTGGACACCGGCGTTCCGTTTTC
>JAIEPT010000184.1 GCA_019748295.1 Gemmataceae bacterium
TCGCGTGCGAACGCATGATTCCTTGTCCGAGAGCCGGATGCTGGAAATCCGCACGTCCGGTTCGACGAGCGGGAAGCAGAAACGGAGCACGGTGAGGACCGTCAGGCCCCGGCAGACGAAAGGGCCGGAAACGGTTATGCCTCACCCAAACCACCGCGCCACTTCTCGACTCTACTCTTTCCCTTTTCTCTCTGCTACCAGACTGGCAGAAGCCCGGCGTACGGAGGATTTTCTGGTGGCGCGTCTCCCCGCTTGCTCCCTTCTCCCTCCGGAGAGCCGGAGAGGGGCTGGGGATGAGGGCAGACGCACCGAGAAGCCGTAAGGCATTCTCGGCAGACCCCGCAAACGTGTTTGGAGCCGCTTTCCGAACGAAGCGAGCCCGACCGATGAAACCCTGCCGTCGCGAAGAGAAGTCCGGAACCGTCCATCGTGGGCCTGCAACCTTGTGAAGAAGATGGATATCTTCGATCGTGAAAGGTACGGACTATTGACTTTCAGGGCCATTAACGGGTTCGGCGTGCCTTTACGCGGTGGCGGCGAGCCACTGCTGGCGGTCGGCCTCGCACGCCGGGCAGTGCCACACTCCGACCCACTCGTGCCCGGCCATCCCGGGCGTCGCCGGGTGCCCCCACTTGGCGTTCGGGAACTGCTCGGCTCGGCCCATGCCGGGGTACCGGAGTCTGACGATGAACGCCCAGTCCGGGTCGAACACCAGCGGCGTGTGATGCAACCGGCATACGGTCACGCCGCCGACCTCCAGCGTGTACGGCTCTGCCACCGCCGACACCCTCCGCTCGCCGAACTTGCGACTCGGCACCTCGGGGCTACCGATAGAGTCGGTAGAACTTGAACGCCTTGGGCCACTCCTCCCGCGGACGGAACGCGAAGGCGACCTCGGCCCCGTCGAGCGCCGACTCGGTCAGAACCACGCTGTCCTCGAACGCCTTGGCCGCCTCGAACTCGGCGTTGGTGACGCGGCACACGACCTTGTGGCACGGCCCCGCCGACCACGCCGCGACTGCGGGGCGTCGCGGAACTTCAGGTAGCAGGCCAGCGACGCATGGGCCGCGGCGAGGATGGCGAACCCGGTCGGGACCGACTCCCGCACGAGGAGGTACATCTTCACGCCGCAAAGCTCTCTTCAGCCGAACGCGCAAATTCACTCGCCGGGGCTGCTCGTGAGACTTCGAACCCTGATGACGCGAAATGGCGGCCCCGGTCGAGTGGAATAGATTGTTCGGCGTATGTCTTGCGCAATTAAATGACGCCATCGAGTTTCGTCAGGAAACTCCGCACTCAGGACGCAGACCGCTCGGCGAGATCGCCGAAGAAGTGTTCGACGCCTTCGTGATCAAATACCACGGGAACGCCGCCTGGGCCAACGAAGATCGCCACTCCTTCGCGGTGGACCAACGCCTTGGGATGGTCGACCTCAAACTGCTTGCCGCTGAGCAGTACAACAGTGAACGGTTGAAAGGGAGACCGTTCCTGGAAGGCCTTGAGGGTTTCTTCAAAGCTGGCGGCGGTCATCTCAGTATCCTGCGGGGTGCGATCTGATGCCTATGGTATCGTACTCCCGCTCATGGCGCCAGCGGTGGCCTCGCTACTTCCAGACCCGACGTCCGCAACCGCCACAATACGGAACGGACTCCAACCAGACGTAATAGACGACGCCAGGGATGATGAAAGCGAGCAGCAAGACAAATCCCAGCAGTACCTCGACTATTCCTTGAAGGCCCCGAACCTTTCCGACAGCGGCCGAACCGCAGTGTGGACAACTACGACCAGTGTTCACGGCGACTCGGCCATCGCTTGAGCGGATGCTGATCGGGCAACCGCATGACGGACACCGATCTGCCGATGTGGACACCTTGTGGCCGCAGTCAAAACATCAAAACACGTCGTCAATGCCACCAGGCCGCCCTCCGCCGCCGAACGATAAGGGTTCAACGATAAGGGTTTTCTGCGGCGTGCTTCGCTTGCAATGGCGCGACGCCCCGACGGTTCGCGTCGGGGCGGAGCATGCCGCATAGAACCAGGTCGGACTGAACCGCGGAACCCACGTCTGAAGGCTACGGAGCTTCGATCGAACCCTCGGTCCCACGGAGCGACTTGACTCTAACATTCGTCTTGACGAAAGCCGCAAGGCATTTCCGCGATTCTCCGCCGTCCAGCGGCGTGGCAAGGGGCGTCGCCTTGCCGCTTTTCATGCGGATGAACCCGCTCCGCGCGCAGGGCGGACGGGGCTGCGACTTTGGCTTCGCGGCGAAGGCTGCTGCCCGTCAAGCTGGCTTTCCGCCATGGCTCGCTCCTCGCGGAGATCTCGCGGAGACCCGTCACTACGGCCTCCTGGCGAATCGGCGTTCGAAGCAGACGGCGCGAAGGGGGATCACGATCGTCCCGGCCCCGGCTCCGCATTGCTCCCGATGCGTCGGCAGCCGATTTCGTCCGCCGGGAGCTGCCCCCGGACGACGGCATTGGCATCGGAACGACAAGAGCACGCGATACGTCGTAGCCACCGCGGGGATCTTCGATGTAGCGCTGCGGTAAGAGCGTCGTGGCGCAATCTCCCGAAAGACGACGTCGGTCGCCGGGAGACCGCGTCCCCTCCAGCATCCGAGAAGACCCCGCGACGGGAAAGCGAATAAAAGCGACCGAATCCAGTTTCTCACGCCGAGGACAAGAACCGACGACAGACCGCCGCGTAGCGGTTTAGTTCAACGACCCCGTTCACCTGCCGGGCCGGCTGCAAGGAACGTGGTGTTTCGGAAAATCGGAATGCCGGCCCGGTCAAGTGCAGCGCTTGGTTCAAGTGCAGCGCTTGGTTCGCTGACGACCGCCACCGAACGATCGATTCCACCGCCTGTCAGTCGCCGGCTTCTTTTCGGAAGATCGCATCGTCACGGTGCCACAGCGCGGGCGGCACGGGCGGCCCGCTGTCCAACGAATAGGCCACGCCCAAGGGATAGCCCAGAATTTCGCCCAGGCCGTTGGTGTCGCACAGGAAGCCGACGTAGTCTCCCAGAGCCACGACGTCGAAGCGGGTGAACGCCTTCTGCTCCCGGTCGTAGACGAAATGCCCCAGCAGGTTGCCATCGAACTTGAGCTGCGGACTGCCCAGGATCGGTTCTCCCTTCCGCGTCTTGGCTCGATAGCCGTTGAAGGCGTCCTTGAGTGGCGCCTCCAGGTGCACCGATCCCCGGACAGAAAGGAACACCTTGCCGGTCGATACGTCATCGACCGTCAAGTCGAACGTGAGCGAGCGGAGATGCTGCGGGTTCCACCAGATCGGCGGATTGCGTGCCCAGGCATTGTGAGTCAGGGGATCGCAAACCAGCTTCTTGATGAGCTGCTTGGGCAAGGAATACTGGAGCCCCTTTGTCATTTCGGCTGGCAGGAGCGACTGCCACTCGGCTTCCGTGAGCCACAGGTAATCGTGCCCGGGCTCCGCGCGCATGGGCCAATCGCCCCCCTGGTGCTTCGTCCACCATTCTTGCCATTTCTTGGAGACGAGCGCCCCCTGCTCATCGCGTTCCAGGCCCCGGCTCGCCAGCTTGATGCGCAGCGCGCCCTTCGGCAGGCAATTCAGAGGCGCGTTGCGATCCCGGTTTTTCAGCTCGCCCACCACGGGCATGCGCTCTTCCTTCGGGAGCTTCTTGAATTCTGCTAACTTCTCCTCCCAATTCTTGCCGTCGATTACTTTGCCGCCGGCGGTGATGGTATGGACCGTGCCGCACGAACCCATCTGGTTGTACTGGCGATAGAACTCGCCTTCTGCGTCTTTTTGAGCGTTCATGATCAGCGTATCGACGGCCACTGGGACAACTTGGCCGCTGGACAGAAACGGAATCTCGCGTTCCCACGGGAACTGTGCTCGGAACCCCGAGCTGGCCCCTCAGGTCACACCCAGGGGGAGAGGATCGCCCGACCAGAGAACGATCGGTTTGTCCTCCGCCGCGGCTTTCTGCCGCGCCGCCCACAAGCTGGTCAGCCAGGGAATTCTTTCAAACGAGATCTTGGGATCCGGCTTGATCAACGCATGCAGTTTTTCGAACTTGGCGGGCGACAATTCGTCTGCGGTCTTTCCCTTGACCGGCGCCTCACCGGCCCATGCGACGATTGGACTGATTGCCAACATCATCGCCGTGGCCAATCTCGACTTGTTGATAAACATCGCTGCCAACGCTCCTTTCGCAGGTAGGGGGTCCATGCCGTCGGTCGGTATGCGAACGACTTAGCTAGCGGCCTGGTCCCGCTTGGGGGGGGGAACCGAACAAGGACTACTTCTCCGGTTGTAGGTGTGACCACGCCGCGTCCTCCTCCGGCCGAGACCAGCCCACCGCCAGGGCCGCTTCCGCCAGCAGCGCGGCTTCGTCTGGCACTGCGGCCGGCTCTTCCAGCACCGTCACCAGCGCCCGCCGGGAACTCGCGACGCGAACCTCGCCGAGCAACTGAACCCGACCGGCGGCATCGACAACTGCCTCGACTGTTTGGGTCATGAGACACCTCCGCAAGCACTCTACAAGAAAGCAGCCGCCTTCGGCGTAAGCGTGCTGTTTCCCAGCCAAGTCCCTGTGGACAGGCGATTTCATAATCTTCGAGCGTGGAAGGAACGTCTATTGACTTTCAGGGCCATAAACGTGTTCGGCGGCCCCGTATTCTACTCTTCGCTCGCAAAACCAATTTCATGTAGCATCCTCAGTATCTTCGGACCAATCAAGGGCTTGCCCACATGATGGACAAAGGGAGACGTTCTGTTCGACGGATTCACCACATTCATAGCAGAACCGATCGTTTCGCGGTTCGGACTCATCTGCCCTGGATCGGCGTTCGTATTCGACGATGAACGAGTGAGCTTGTTCGACGTTCTCTCGATCTACCCAAACCTGCGGCTTGTGGATCTCTGGAAGCAGACCGAACGCCCAGGTTCCGACTTGGGAGACGTCTTCCACCGCAAACGCCTCAATTCCGGCATCCACGAGAAAAATCCGAACGAGTTGGGCTTCGATATTGGTAGCGGCATTGTAAACGGCCACCGGATCTTGGAGCGCCATATCTCTTCTCCTGTTCTCGGCATTGCAACCGGGGCTAAAAGCAAATCGGCGCGGGAAAAGTTTCGTGTAGACCCTTCGCCGAACGATAAGGGCTCAACGATAAGGGTTCTGTGCGGCGTGTTCCGCTTGCAATGGCGTGACGTCCCAGACGGAGTACGTCAGGGCGGAGCATGCCGCATAGAACCAAGTTGGACTGAACCGCGGTACCCACGTCTGAAGGCTATGGAGCTTCGACCGAATCCTCGGTCCCACGGTCCCACGGATCGCCTAAGGATCGCTACGGATCGCCTTCAGTCTAATCGCCTTGACGAAAGCCGCAAGACATTTCCGCGATTCTCCGCCGTCCACGCCGTCCACGCCGTCCACGCCGTCCAGCGGCGTGGCACGGGCGTCGCCTTGCCGCTTATCATGCGGATGAACCCGCTCCGCGCGCAGGGCGGACGGGGCCGCAGCGTGGATGGGCGTCCAGGGTGAAGGTCGTAACGGCCGGGAGACCGCGTCCCCTCCAGCATCCGAGAAATTGCCGCGAAGGGAAACGAAAAAAAACGACCGAATCCAGTCGCTCAAGCCGACGACAAGAACCGACGACAGACCACCGCGTAGCGGTTTAGTTCAACGATAAGGATAAGCTGCCGGAGCCGCCTGCAAGGACTCAGCGCCGTGAGGAACGAGAAGGGCGGCCCCGATCTGCTGCAGCTTGTAGTTCGGCCTGCTTGCTGAAAAGTACTTCGAGAAGCCGCTGGGCTCGCTCGAAGCCTTCCTCGGTAAAGACCACGGATTTTGCTTTGCCGCGCGGATCGGTGATGTACCCCTGCTCGTGCAAGCGATTCATGGCTTCCCAATCGAACCCCTTCCACGCTCTCGCTCCATTGTGCAAGCCAAGGTAGAGCAGAGCAAGCACGGCATCGTCGATCTTACTGGTATTGAGTTCCATAGTTCACCCTGCCCGCCGTTAGCCCTTCATGGATTGACGATGACCTCGCCAGCAGGACCACGGAACAGAATATCCAAGCGGTTCGTCACATCCCGGCCCAGGAGGATCCGCTCATGACCCGCGAAGTCTGCTTGAAGCTGACAGGGATATTCCTGGCCATCCAGCCAGACCCAGGCCGGAAAGCCAATTTGTCGCCGCTCCGGCACCCCCGATTCCGCTCATCAGCCCAGAGACGCTAACGGGCGGGATCGAGTTGCAGCGGCTGGCAGTCCGGCCACGGCAAGACGCTCACGTCGGCGCCGGTGTCAGGGTTAATCCGATCCAGAACCAACCCCGCCGAGCCGCTTACAGAGCGAAACTCGGCGCCGAGCAGCGGCAACGCCTGACCGGGGTAGGTCAGGTCGTAAGCGAAGGGGGAGCGGCGGATGCGGTATGGTTCGTCTTCCCGACCAACGCAGATCACGAATGGGTGTTGCGCCACCACGCTGGGCGTGTGGAGCATCTTCAGCGAGGTCTTGCAGGCGGCGATGACGGCACCGGCGGCAAAGGCTATCCGCTGAATCTTGATATTGACAAAGGAGCTGGTCGCGGACAGTCCGATACTCCGCCTCGTTCTTGCGCCAGTCGGGGTGGACTTGTCGAGCAATCTCGGGCGGCAGAGCATCAGCCAGGATTTTCATCGGTGACCTCGGATGCATCGCTGGGGCTTTCGAAATTGTACGGCGATGCGGAGCACCTGGCGACCGCTCGAATGAGAACTACTCCTGGCTCATCATTCAGCCTGCCCGCCCCTACTTCTTGGCGATAGGAGTCGTTTTGAATTTTCCCCTTGGGCCCGACCTTGGACGATGCCGCAGCCTGACCGGCTCCGCACCGCCTCGTCGAGACCCCAGCCATCGGCCCGCAACGCCTCAAACCAACCATGCCCACGCATGGCCCGCTCCCCGTTCGCGCAATCAGTGGCCCGAAGCATGGATTTTCGGAGCAGCAGCAGGGCGTTCCCTACAGACGCCAAGTCGGCGGGTTCGCGCACGGTCATCTAAAACTCGCGGTAACAAGTCCGCTTCTCGTCACGGCACGCTTCGAACGCCACGTCGCCGCCGTCGGGTCCGAGATTGCGGAAGGTCTGCGTGCACCAGAACTCGACCATGCCGGCCTGGAACTCCGGGTCGTTCTGAAAATCTTCGCCGTAAACCTGCATCGATTTGCAGTTGAGGAACATGCAGCGCGGGCGATCGGCGTCCAGGGACATGACCTATCCTCCGAAATGATTCGCTCAGCTTCCGGTGCGAGCTTGGCAAAGTCAAGCGGTCGCATGGATTGCAACGCGTCTGCGGAGAACGATTGGCGCGAGTGTTGCGCCGCGGTTGCGAGTGAGACCAGCGAGGCCGTCGCGATTCTCTCAAGTTTCAGCTTTGGTTTGCTTCACCATCGGCCTCTCGGGGGGCATGATTGCGGGTGGAGCTTGCCGTGATGCCGAATGATGCGAAGCTCGGTTTGGTCGTGGGCATGAGCCTGGTGCTCGTGATCGCGCTGATCTTCTTCCGCAAGGAAGGGACCGTTCAGGCGAAATCCGACGCACCCCCCGCCGTGACGCCCAAGGTCGCCCGGCCCGTTCCGCCCCCGCCGCCTGAATCCGCGACGACGCTGCCCCCGCCTACCGTCCCAGTGACTCCGCCACCACAGATGGCCCCGCCTCCGCCGGTGGAAGCGCCGTCGTCAACCGTGCCCCCGTTGCCCCCTCCGCCCACCGGCGAGGAGCCGGCATCCGTCCCGCCGCTGCCGCCTGTCCCGTCGGTGATGAATAGCCGAAGGCCCACCATTCTCACGGTGTTCCGCAAAGCGATGGAGCCGCTGCCGAAGTGACGCTGCGCTTTGCCTGCGGATTGAGCAAACGGGTGTTAGCGGGCTGGTAGACCGGTTTGTTTAATTGCGTCGACATCCGCAGAAGATACAGGATCAGCGGTCTTCGCCCCAGCAAGGCTTAGATAGACGCTCTTCGGCAACGACACTTTCTTCGCGATGCGAGTCCAATAAGGCTTGTCTTCGGCTCGGTTGAAGTCGTAACTGCTCTTTCGACGGTAGTCCCAGAAAAACAGCCCTCCGCTCAGGAGAACGCAAACCGAGAGCCCTGCTACGGACGCTGCAAAGAGGCCTGCAGGAGCGTTATCGTTCACCAACGAGCCCACTAAGGCCATAACAGCCCCTAGTGCCCCCAGCGCAAAGATCGCCCCGAGATTAATGAACAGCCGAGTCAACCTACTTCGCGCCATCAGGAACATTTCCTGCGGAAGACGACTGCATTCGGGGCAGGGAGCCAGTGCCATATACCGATTGAATGCCCACCATGTTTCTTTTGCCGCCATCTCTTCGCCGATGATATCGGCCTGCGCTTGCGTCGCCTTCAACGGCATGTAAACGTATTCCGTTCCGCAGGTTTCGCATTTCACTTCCGCCGGCTGCAGCCCTTCGCCGATTTCGTTCGCGTAGAGAGCTAAAGCTCCGTGCGAATTGTTTGATGGATCCAGTTCCGGCCTCAGCGGGACGTAGTTGTAAAGAATCATCGCGCCGCGGCCTGCTAACAGCAAACCGACAAGAGGAACTGCCAGTATGGCTTGGCCGCGCAACCCCGATGCCGAGTACAGTCCGCCGAAAAACGCGACGATACCCAAGACGATGAAGAGCCACCCCAGAATGCGGTCATCGAATTTCTTGTTCATGGCGCCAACTCGATTGGGAACGGATCATCGTTACGAACACTTCCCCGCACACGCCGGCGCCGCGTCGAGCACGGCGCGGATGATCTTGTCGTAGCCCGTGCAGCGGCACAAATTGCCGGCGTGCCAGTGGCGGACATCGCCTTCACTTGGAGTGGGATTCTTCGCGAGCATCGCCTTGGCGGCAAGGATGAAGCCGGGGGTGCAGATGCCGCATTGCAGGGCGGCGTGTTCCAGAAACTTCTGCTGCAAGGGATGAAGCCCCTGCGCGGAGGCCATTCCCTCGATCGTTTCGATCTTACGGCCATCGATCTCGGGCGCCATCACGAGGCATGAGTTGACGAGTCGGCCATCGAGCATCAAATTGCAAGCGCCGCAGTTGCCGTTGTTGCAGCCCTCTTTGGCGCCGGTGAGCCGCAGGTCGTCGCGCAGCACTTCCAGCAAACTCTGGCGAGCTTCGCAGAGCAGTTCGGTTTCTTTGCCGTTGATCGTCGTCTGAACGTGGAGTTTCTTGCTCACGGGAACAACCTTTGGAGAAGGATCAACGATTGACGATGAAACGGAGCGATCAGGATTCACAAGGAACGTTTTGCCGCCCGCTTGCAGCTTGAGATCTTCGTTTTTCAGAGCCCGAGCGCCAGCGAGGGTTTGACGTAACGGCAAAGGATGCGGCCAAACCCTCGCTGGCTGGCGCTCGGGCTCTGACTAGCTTTTCCGCGCACGCTCCAATGCGATCGCGAGAGTCCGTTTCACGAGCACGGCGACCAAGTGCTTGCGATAGTCGGCATCCCCGCGCATGTCGCTGATCGGCTTGGCGGCAGCCTGAGCAAGCGATGCGGCATTTTCGACGGCGGCATCATCGGCAGTGGTTCCGACCAAGGCATCGGCCGCGTCCTTCACCAGCAACGGCGTCGGAGCGACGGCTCCAAGCCCAATGCGAGCGGCAACGACCTTGCTCTTGGCGGCGTCGAGCACCACGGAGACGCCGACGCCGACGACTGCGATGTCCATTTCATTCCGAGGGATGAACCGCAGATACGCCGCTCCGCTACCCGTTCGCGGGGCGGAAATCTTGATCGCCGCGAGCAATTCGCCGCGAGCCAACGCATTGCGGCCCGGCGAGACGCAGAAGCTTTCCACCGGCAGCTCTCGCTCCCCTTTCGGGCCGGCGATCACGCAGACGGCGCCGAGGGCGATCAAGGCAGGAATCGCATCGCCTGCGGGGGACGAGTTGCAGAGATTGCCCCCCAACGACGCCCGGCTCTGGATTTGAATACCGCCGATCAAAAAGGCGGCATCGACAAGGCCGGGGTACGACTTCTTGACCTCCGGGTGCTCATAGATGTCGCAGCACGGCGTAGCCGCGCCGATGCGGAGGCCATTGGCATCGACGGTCAATCGAGTCAAATCCGGGATGCGTTTGACGTCGACCATGACGTCGATATCGCGCCGCCCCTCGCGAACTTGCACGATGAGGTCCGTCCCACCCGCCAAGACGCGAGCGCGATCCCCCTTGCCGTCAAGCAACGCGACCGCTTCGGCCAACGTCTTGGGAGCCGCGTAATCGATGTCCTTCATTGGAGAGCCTCTGGCCTTGCTCCCCTCTCCCCCTTGGGAAGAGGGGCCGGGGGTGAGGGGAAAGTACCGTGCATAAACTACATGTTGTGCGCCAAGCCCCACCGTAAGCGCAGCGCACGGTGGGGATCCGGCCCGCGGTCTGATCCCCAGGGTGCGCTGCGCTTACCCTGGGGCTTGGTCCACGACATTAAGTCCATGCACCGTTTGCTCCCCTCACCCCAGCCCCTCTCCCAAAGGGGAGAGGGGAGCAAGACGCTTTAGTCCCGCAGTTTGATGGAAATGTACTTTGTCTCAAGGTACGCTTCCAGCCCCTCGTGGGCGAGTTCGCGGCCCAGGCCGCTTTCCTTCATGCCGCCGAAGGGGCATTGCGGGGTCGCGGGGACCGGATCGTTGATGCCGATGATGCCGGCTTCCAGCCCCTCCGCCATTTTGAACGCGGCGCTCAGATCGTTCGTGAACACGTAGGCGGCGAGGCCGTACTTCGTGTTGTTCGCCTGGCGGATCACTTCGTCGAGATTGTCGAAATTGAGCAGCGGCATGACGGGAGCGAACGGCTCCTCGGTCATGATCTTCGCATCCATCGAGAGATTCGTGAGGACGGTCGGCTCGAAGAAGTAGCCGCGGTCGAAGCGAGTCGATTTGCCGCCGCCGACGAGCACCTTCGCGCCGGTGTTGCGGGCGTCTTCGATCAGGCCCGCGGTCGAATCGAGGGCCTTGCTCTCGAACATGGGGCCGACTTCGATCCCCGCGTCCAACCCGTTGCCAAGCTTCAGCGCCTTGGCGAACTCGACAGTCGCTTCGGTGAATTTCTTCTGCACATCCTTGTGAACGTAGAACCGCGTCGGCGCGATGCAGACCTGGCCGTTGTTGCGGAACTTGCCCATCACGGCGAGCTTGGCGCCCGCTTCGGGATCCGCATCCGGGAAGACGATGAACGGAGCATGGCCGCCGAGTTCCAGGCTCAGCCGCTTCACCTGGTCCGCGGCCCCGCGCATCAGCTGCTTGCCGACCGGCGTGGAGCCCGTGAAGCTGATCTTGCGGCAAATCGGGTTCTGCAAAAACTCGTCGGCCACATCTTGAGCAGGCCCGAGCACAAGGTTCGCAACGCCTGGCGGCAGGCCCGCATCGACCATGCAATCGAAGACGTTGACCAGCGACAGCGGCGTTTGACTCGCGGGTTTGCAGACGATGGTGCAGCCGGCCGCGAGAGCCGGGGCGATCTTGCGCGACTGCAGCGTGATCGGAAAGTTCCAAGGGCTGATGGCGCCGACGACGCCGACCGGATGCTTCAGCGTGAGATGACGTTTGCCGGGGGCGGAGTTCGGGATCACGTCGCCGTAGGCTCGCTTGCCTTCTTCGGCGAACCACTCGAACGTATCGGCCGAATGAAGGACTTCGGCCTTCGCTTCGGGGAGCGGCTTACCCTGCTCCATGGTAAGCGTGCGGGCGATCGCGTCGGCCCGTTCGCGCATCAGGTCGGCGGTCTTCTTGAGAACCTTCGCGCGGTCGTAAGCGGTGACCTTCATCCAACTCTGCATCGCCTTGTGAGCCGCCTCGAGCGCCCGCTTCACATCCGCCCGGCTGCCGAACGCCATGGTCGTCAGCGTTTCTTCCGTGGCGGGATTGACGACGGCGATCGTCTTGCCGTCCGTCGCCTCGCACCAGGCGCCGTCGATATACATGCGGCCCGGCTTCAGCGAAGCGGGAGCGGCGGTTGCGGTGGCCATTGGGGGGATCCTCAAAGGGGTGACGCTGCTTGCATGGCTCCCCTCTTTCCCTTTGGGGAGAGGGGCTGGCTCTTCATACTCCCCTCTCCCCCTTGGGGAGAGGGGGTGGGGGTGAGGGGCAAAAGCGGTGCATAATCTTGATGTCGTCCGCAAAGCCCCACGGTAAGCGCAGCGCACCGTGGGGATCGCACCCGCGGATTGATCCCCAGGGTGCGCTAGCGCTTACCCTGGGGCTTGGCAGATGAAAACAAGATTATGCACGGGCCCGGGGGGGGGGGGGGGGGGGGGGGGGGGCGGGGGGGCGGCCGGGCGCGCCCGCG
>JAIEPT010000118.1 GCA_019748295.1 Gemmataceae bacterium
GAAACCGCCGGATACGATGAGTACGTCCGGTGGTGTGGGAGGACGGGGGAAGTACTTCCCCCTCCTACCCGATTCCTCGCGTATGTCCTCACCGACATCACGCAGGTGAAGCAGGTCGAACGCGAACTCACCGTCGCCAAGGAAGCGGCCGAATCCGCCAATCGCGCGAAGAGCGAGTTCTTGGCCAACATGAGTCATGAGATCCGCACGCCGATGAACGGCGTGATCGGCATGACCGAACTGCTGCTCGACACCGAGATGTCGCCGGAGCAACTCGAGTACGCCACCGCGGTGAAGGTTTCGGGCGAATCGTTGCTCACGGTCATCAACGACATCCTTGATTTCTCCAAGATCGAGGCCGGCAAGCTCGACATGGAGGCCATTGACTTCGAGCTTCGCAACGTCATCGGCACCACCTCGAAAACGCTCGCGATAAGGGCATACGAAAAGGGACTCGAACTCGCCTATCACGTGCTGTCGGAGGTTCCCGACGGCCTGATCGGCGACCCGAATCGTCTGCGTCAGGTGCTCGTCAACCTCATCGGCAACGCGGTGAAATTCACCGAACGGGGCGAAGTGGTCGTTCGCGTCGAGCGCGTCGAAAGCGAAGGCTCCGACGTGATGCTCAAGTTCTCCGTCGCCGACACGGGGATCGGCATTCCGGCCGACAAGCAGAAGCTGATCTTCGAGGCGTTTTCCCAAGCGGATGGTTCCGTCACTCGCAAATACGGCGGCACGGGCTTGGGCCTGGCGATTTCATCGCACCTTGTCGAACGCATGGGCGGCCGCATCGGGGTCGAGAGCGAACCAGGAAAGGGGAGCACCTTCCACTTCACCGCGCGCTTCGGTACGCAGACGGAGCAGCCCAAGGCCGTCATTCCGCCGGTGCTTCAGGGGATGTCGGTGCTGGTCATCGACGACAACAAGACGAATCGGCGTATTCTTCGGGATGTGTTGCTGAATTGGGGCATGCAGCCGACGTTGGCGGACAATGGACTCGCGGGCCTGGCGGCCATCCAAAAGGCGGCTTCGCTGGGCACGCCCTTCGAATTGGTCCTGCTCGACCTGATGATGCCGGAGATGGACGGCTTCGCGGTTGCCGCGGCGATCAAGTCGGATGTAAGCCACCCGCCGCCGGCGGTCGTGATTCTGTCGTCGAGCTTGCAACAGGGAGATTCCGCTCGCTGCAAGCAGATCGGCGTCGAGTTCTGCCTCGTCAAACCGATCCTTCAGACCGAATTGCTGAAGGCGGTCAAGGAAGCCCTGAACATCTCGAACTTGACGCGACGCTCGGTCTTCAAGAAGCCGGACGCACCGGCACTGGCCGCGCCGAGTCGGTCGCTCAGGATCTTGCTTGCGGAGGACAACGCGGTCAACCAACGCGTGGCGGTGCGGCTGCTGGAAAAACGGGGCCACGTCACGAAGGTCGCCGTCAATGGGATCATGGCGTTGCAGATGCTGGAAGCGGAGGCGTTCGACGTCGTGCTCATGGACATGCAAATGCCCGAGATGGACGGTTTCGAGGCGACGCGCCGGATTCGGAAGCGCGAGGCGGGCCAAGGCCGGCACACGCCCATCGTCGCGATGACCGCGCATGTGATGAAGGGGGATCGCGAACGCTGCTTGGACGCCGGCATGGACGACTACGTGGCCAAGCCGGTGCATCCGGCAGATCTGTTCGCGGCACTCGACCGCGTGGTCGGCATGCTTGAGTCTCCAAAAGCGGAAGACGACCTCGAACCCGCACTGGATCGAGAGTCGGCTTTGAAAAGGCTCGAGGGAGACGAGGAGTTCTTCGCGGAGCTGACGCGGCTTTTCCTCGAAGATGCCCCTGGACTGCTTGCCCACATGGAGCAAGCCGTCGATGCGAACGACGGCGATGCCCTGCATCGCGCGGCTCATGCGATGAAAAGCGCGGCGGGTTACCTCGGTGCGGCATCCGTCGTGGCCGCGGCGGGAACGCTCGAATCGCTTGGCGCCCGCAACCAATTCGATCTCGCGCGGGATCGGTTGAAAGAGTTGCAGCATCAATATCGACGACTCGTCGCCGCCCTGGGCGTCCCCGAGGTCGTGACGGCAGGAAGCGAGACACGTTAAGAATTTGTTCCAAAACCGAGATTGGAATTGGCTGAAGACTGGGAGGGCGAGGCCTCCTTTGTGCACAACGGTTGGAGGGAACTGGCGTGCGGCGTCATCGGCTTCCCAGCCCCGTTTCACGGGGCTTTCGCGAAGCAACGGAGTTCGGAAGCCGATGACGTCCGTCGCAGCTCTTCTTCGGCAGTTGTGCGCAGCGGAGGGCGAGGCTCCTGCCGAGCCGGTGTTGCAGAAAACCATGGTTAAAATCGGCGTTTGAGACAGGGAACCTGGTCCCGCGGCTCGGCAGGAGCCTCCCCATCCTCCGCTTGGTTTTGGAATAACTTCTCTAAGCAGCACTGCGGCCTACCGCGAGAAACGAGACGAACGATGAAGATCCTGATTGCAGAAGACGACCGCATGTCGCGCCGCGTGCTTGAAGTGACGCTGCGAAACTGGGGCCATGACGTGGTGGAAACCACCAACGGGCGGGAAGCCTGGGACATCCTCCAGCGCGAGGATGCTCCGCCGATGGCGATTTTCGACTGGATGATGCCCGAAATGGATGGCGTGGAACTTTGCCGTCGCGTCCGGTCGCTGCCGGATCGTCAATCGACCTACATTCTTCTGCTGACTGCTCGCGGCGTCACGGAAGACATCGTCGCCGGCCTGGAAAGCGGCGCCAACGACTACCTCGTCAAGCCGTTCGATCGGCTCGAACTTAAAGCCCGCTTGCAGGTGGGCGCCCAAATGTGCGAGTTGCATCGCAAGCTGGCGGAACGCGTCGCGGAGTTGGAAGCCGCACTCGCCAATGTCCAGCAGCTTGAGGGCCTGCTTCCTATTTGCAGCTACTGCAAAAAGATTCGGGACGAAGCCAATTACTGGCAACAGGTCGAGGCTTATGTCGCACGCCACACGAAAGCCCATTTCAGCCATGGCATTTGTCCGGAATGTTGGAACTCGGTCGTCATCCCGGAACTGCAAGCCGCGGGAGTCGCCGTGCCGAAGCAGCCTTGTTGCCCGCAAAGAAAGGCGGAGTGACCTCAATCCCGCGTAGTCGCCACCTATAATGGGATGCTTCGGCTGACTATTTGGGGGCGAGTGCGATGAGCATGCAAACGGAAGCAGTGATCGACCAAGATGCCGGCTGGCACTTCGACAATACCTACTCGCGTTTGCCGAGCGTATTTTTCTCCCCTGCTACGCCGTCGCCGGTTCGAGCGCCGAAGATCGCGGTTTTCAATCAGAAGCTTGCTCAGGATCTCGGGCTGGATCATGAGGCGCTGCCGCCGGAACGGGCCGCTGCCATTTTCGCGGGACAGGAGATCGTCCCCGGTTCGGAACCCATCGCTCAGGCCTATGCAGGACATCAGTTCGGCGGCTTCACGATGCTGGGCGACGGCCGGGCTATTTTGCTTGGCGAGCATCGCGCGCCGGACGGGCGACTCGTCGACATTCAGTTGAAAGGGGCCGGGCAGACGCGGTATTCGCGGCGAGGCGACGGCCGGGCTGCGCTGGGCCCGATGCTTCGCGAATACATCATCAGCGAAGCGATGGCCGCCCTCGGCATTCCGACGACGCGAAGCCTTGCTGTCGTCACGACGGGCGAGCCCGTGTATCGGGAAACGCAACTTCGCGGCGCCATCCTCACGCGTGTCGCCGCCAGCCACGTTCGCGTCGGAACCTTCGAGTTTGTTTCGGCACGGGGCGATCAGCCGAACTTACGCGTCCTTGCCGACTACACGATCCAACGTCACTATCCCGAGTTGGCGAGCGTCGAGCAGCCCTATGTCGAACTGCTGCGTGCCGTCATCGATCGGCAAGCTTCGCTGATCGCGAAATGGCAACGGGTCGGATTCGTCCATGGCGTCATGAACACCGACAACATGGCCATTTCTGGCGAAACGATCGACTATGGGCCGTGCGCCTTCATGAACGCGTATGACCCGAACACCGTGTTCAGCTCCATCGACCGCGATGGCCGTTATGCCTATGGCAACCAGCCGTCAATCGCGCAATGGAACCTGGCTCGCTTCGCCGAAAGCCTGTTGCCGCTGATCGACGAGGACGAGCAAAATGCGATCAAGATCGCGGTGGAGATGCTCGAAGCCTATCCGGCGCGGTTCGAGCAATACTGGCTTGCAGGAATGCGGAAGAAGCTGGGGCTCAGTCGTGAGCAGGCGGATGATGCCGATCTAGTCCGCGGCCTCCTCGATTGGATGGCGAAGTCGCGAGCGGACTTCACCAACACCTTCCGCGATTTGTCTTCGCTTCGAATGCCGGTAGGCGATCGATATCAGGATCCGGCGTTTCAAGCGTGGCATGCGACTTGGCAGCAACGGCTCGGCGTCGAGGATCGCCAACGTGCGTCAGATATGATGCGCGCCGCGAATCCTGTGGTCATTCCGCGCAATCATCGCGTCGAGGAAGCATTGGCGGCCGCCGAGAAGCGGGAAGATTTCACCGTGCTGCACCGTTTGTTGGATGCCTTGTCGTCGCCCTACGAAGATGGTCCGGAGAAAGCCGACTACATCGACCCGCCAGGCGACGAGTGCGGCTATCGAACCTTCTGCGGCACGTAGACGCTGTCGCTAATGCGCAGCTTTCTTGCTCCCCTCTCCCTCCGGGAGAGGGGAGCAAGAAAGCGACGCATTTCACGCGCTTTCGCGGCTGATCGTCAATCATCACGCCACCTATTTCATACCTTCCTCCGCTGGATAAACGCCGATCTGCATGTCGCCCGAATCCCTGCGGCAGCAGTAGCATTTCGCCGTGCCTTCAGGCACAATGCGGCTCGGCGCGAGGGGGATGTTCATGAAGATCAAAGCGATCGAAACTCACGTGTGCCATGCGCGCATGCGGAACTGGGTGTTCGTCAAGGTGGTGACCGATCAGGACGGCCTCTTCGGCTGGGGCGAGGCAACGCTCGAATGGCATACTCGGTCCGTCGTCGGCGCGGTGGAAGACATTGCCGAATTGCTGATCGGCGAAGATGCGACTCGCGTCGAACATCTTTGGCAGATGATGTTTCGCCAGCACTTCTGGCATGGGCATGGCATCGTGCGTGCCACCGCCATGGCGGGCATCGATCTCGCGTTGTGGGACATTCTCGGCAAATCGTGTGGAGTCCCCTGCTCGAAGCTGTGGGGCGGGCCGGTAAGGGACCGTGTTCGCACCTACTGCCATCTCGGCGGCGGAAAGATGGAGGACTTCTACGAGACCGCGGCCGAGGATGCGAAGCGATTCGCCGATCTCGCTTGCAAGGCCGTGGAAGATGGATTCACTGCGTTCAAGTGCATGGCAGTGCCGCCGACGCTGCCGCTCGAGGGATTGAAGCCGATCAAGACGGCCGAGAAATGCGTGGCCGCCATTCGCGAAGCCGTGGGGGATGGGATCGACGTCATGGTCGATTGCCATGCTCGTCCTTCGCCCGCGATGGGCCTGCAATTCGCCAAGGCGCTGGAACCTTATGGGCTCTATTTCCTCGAAGAACCCTGTTGGCCCGAGAGTGTGGATGGCTTGGCGAGGATCAATGCAGCCGTCAGCACGCCGATCGCAACCGGCGAGCGTGTGACGAATCTGGCCGCGTTCAAAGACCTGTTCAACGCCCGCGCTTGCGAGGTTTGCCAGGTGGACATCACTCATTGCGGCGGACTTTCGGAAGCGAGGCGGATCGCGGCCTTAGCGGAGGCGCACCGCATTGCCCTCGCACCGCACAATCCGCAAGGGCCAGTCAGCACGGCGGCGAGCTTGGAGTTCGGCTTCTCGCAGCCAAGCTACATCATCTGCGAGACGGTGCATGCCGATGTGCCGTGGCGGCAGGACGTCGTGCAGGAGGGATTCGTCATCGAGCGGAAGGGACGCTTCGTCCGGCCCAACACGAAACCGGGGCTTGGAATCATGATCAACGAAGCGGAAGTGAAGAAGCATCCGTTTCAGCAGGAACTGCCGCAGCGCGTGTTCTACACCGACGGCAGCGTGGGGGATTGGTGATGGCGAAGCCGTTGCAAGGCGTGTTGGCGATTGTCCACACGCCGTTCACGGAATCCGACGACATCGACGGGCCAAGCCTTCAGCGGGCGATCGATTGGGCCTATTCGGCCGGCGCTGATGGCCTGGGCACAGGGATGGTTTCGGAGACGATGAAGCTGACCAGCGAGGAACGCCATACGCTCGTCGAACTGCTTGTGGAGTACACGGCAGGGCGTGGGCCCGCCTTTGCGGCCGTGGGCAGCGAAAGCACGAAGGCGTCGGTTGCATTCGCGGTGGCGGCGGAAAAAGCGGGGTGCGACGCAGTGATGGCGGCGCCCCCACTCACGTCGCGGCTCGCCGAAGCGCAGCTTTTCGATCACTTTCGCGCCATTGCCGATGCGGTGAGCATCCCCGTGATCGTGCAAGACGCATCCGGGTATGTCGGCCAATCGATACCGATCCCTGTCTGCGTGAAGTTGCTCGCCGAGTATGGCCCGGACAAGGTGCTCTTCAAACCCGAGGCGGCGCCCAACGGCCCGACGCTCTCCGCGTTGCGCGATGCCGCAGGCGGCAAGGCGAAGATTTTCGAGGGCTCCGGCGGCGTGTTCCTCATCGACAGCTTTCGTCGCGGCATCGCCGGCACCATGCCGGGCCTTGATCTGCTCGACGGCATCGTGGCGATATGGAAGGCGTTGTTGGCGGGCGACGAGGAGGCCGCGTACCGCGTCTATTTCCCGGTTTGCGCCATCGTCGCTTTGGAATTGCAAGCGGGCCTCGACGGATTCTTGGCGATCGAAAAATACCTGATGAAAAAACGCGGGCTCTTCCCCTCTGTCCGCCGGCGGAAGCCTTATCACTGGGAACTTGACCCGGAAACTGCTGCCGAGGTGGATCGCTTGTTCGCCCGAATGCAAAACGCGTTGCGATAAGCGGGCGGCGCCTGCATTTCTCCCCTCTCCCTCCGGGAGAGGGGCCGGGGGTGAGGGCATGCGACGTGGCGTTGCGAGAACAGGCGACCTCTCCCCGCCCTCTCCAGGAGGAAGTGGGAGGTAGACTATCTCCTGCCGCTCGCCTAACGATTCGTTGATGCCTCCGCGAGATCGCCCATGCGTCACCTGTTGCTCGGCTTCCTGTGCCTGGGAACGGTGATCGCGTATGTGCAACGTCTGGCCCTCTCGGCGCCGACCAAAAACATCGAACGCGATCTGAAGTTCGGCCCCGAAGACATGGGCATGGTGATGGCCGCCTGGTTCTGGGGCTACGCCCTCTTTCAGTTGCCGTCAGGGTGGATGGCGGACCGATTCGGCGCCCGCCGATCGCTCATCGGCTTCGCCATCTTTTGGTCGGCGTTGACCGCGCTCAGCGGGTGGGCCGGCGACCTGACTACTCTTGCATTGCTTTGGTGTCTGATGGGATGTGCGCAGGCAGGTCTCCTCCCGTCGGCGACCAAGCTGATCGGCGCTTCGTTTCCAACCACGCAGCAAGCATTCGCTTCGGGGGCCCTGGGCGGTTGCATGTCGCTCGGCGCGGCCTTAAGCCATTGGCTCGCGCCGAAACTTTTGGAGGACTTCGATTGGCGGCAGGTGCTAATGCTTTACGCGTTGCCCGGAGCGGCATGGGCGATGGCGATCGCATTCTTCTCGACGTCTGTCGAAAGACGACTCTGCGATCACGGGCAGCCTGGTCGTGCGCGAATCCACTGGATTCGCCTGCTGACCGATCGGCCCATGCAGTTGCTCTGCGCCCAGCAATTCCTGCGGGCGGCGGCGATGGCGTTTTTCTTCACGTGGTTTCCACGCTACCTCACGCAGACGCGAGGCATCACGGCCTTGCACGCCGGCGAACTCGCTTTTTGGACGCTCATCGCGGGCATGTTCGGAGGTTTCGTCGGTGGTCTGCTCTCCGATTCGCTTTTGAGAAGCACGCAAAACACGTGGATCGCACGGCAAGGCTTCGCATGCTTCTGCATGGCCGTCTGCGGAGCAACGGCACTTGCGGCCTTCTTCGTCACGCAGACCGGTCCGATCATCACGCTGCTTTGCCTGGGCGCCTTTTGGGGAACTGCCGGGGGCGTCAGCGGCTATTCCATCTCGATGGCGTATGGCGGCAAGCAGGTGGCCAGCGTCTTTGCCGCGATGAACATGAGCGGCAACATCGGAGCCGGGCTGTTCCCGTTGATCGTGGGGTGGATCGTTGCGATCACCGGCAACTGGAATCTCGCCTTGCTGGTATTTGCGGTTCTATTCGCGCTTTCAGGAATTTGCTGGGCATTTCTGAGTCCGCAAGGAACGTTGTTCCCTGAAAACGAGGAGATTGGCTCATGACCACCGTAGTGCGAACGCCGCAAGCGCGAGGCTCATTCGGCATCGCGCGAGCCGACATCACTCCGCCCGTGGGCATTTACCACCGCATGTGGGGCGCTGCCCTCCATGACAGGGCCACCGGCGTGCATCGCCCGCTGACCGCTTCCGCGCTATGGATGCAATCGTCGGACGAACGGGACGGCATCGTGCTGCTCTGTTTGGACCACTGCTTGCTGGACCCTTCCGAATTCACCGCCATCCGCGACGCCGTCGCGGCAGCGGTCGGCATCCGCATCGGCGACGTCTTCGTGGCCATGTCGCATACGCATGGTTCCGCCTGGATGTCCCGCTCGCGATCGCATTTGCCTGGCGGGGATCTCATTGGGCCGTATCTCGACGCCACGATCGAAACTTGTGTCTGCCTCGCCAAAGAATCTCGACGCAATGCCGTACCCGGATCGCTCGTATTCGGAAGCGGGCGATGTTCGCTCGCGGCGCATCGAGACTACTTCGATGCCGCGGAAAAGCGCTACGTCTGCGGCTACGATCCCGAAGGCGCCGCCGATGATACGGTCATGGTTGCGAAATGCGTGAGCGATGACGGCAAGCTGCTTGGCACGCTCGTCAACTACGCGTGCCATCCGACGACGTTGGCCTGGAAAAACACGCTCATCAGCCCCGACTACGTAGGCGCCATGCGCGAAGTCGTCGAATCCCACACGAAGGTTCCATGCCTGTTTCTCCAAGGGGCATCCGGCGACCTTGGGCCACGCGAAGGTTTCGTGGGGGATACTTCGATTGCGGACCGCAATGGCCGGCAACTTGGCTTCGCGGCGCTCTCGGCATTGGAGGCGATTCCCAGCCCGGGCACGCAATTCGAGTATGCCGGCGCCGTCGTCTCGGGAGCGACCTTGGGAACGTGGGAGCACCGGCCTGCAAAACTCGACGCCATCTGGAGTCGCGAGACGGCCGTTGTCCCTCTGTCCTATCGCCTTGAGCTTCCGACGGAGGAGCAGACGCGTGCCGAACTGCGGAAGTGGGAGGCTCAAGAAAAGGAAGCTCGCCAACACGATGATGTCCTCCGCATCTCGGAAAGCCGGGCGCATGTCGAGCGAATGCATCGGCAACTGGCACGCCTGTCGGCGCTAACTCCGGGACCCGAGTATCGGATGCCCCTCACTGTTGCACGGATGGGCAGCACGCTATGGGTGTTTTCGCCTGGCGAGTTGTATCAGACGTTTCAGATCGAGTTGCGTCGGCAATTTCCGGACGTGGCCGTGATCGTGGCGACCATGACCAACGACTGGCAGCCCGGATACTTCCCTTCGGCATCGAGCTACGGCCGCGGCATCTACCAGGAGACGATCGCCGCGGTCGCCCCCGGCAGCTTGGAAACGCTGCTGGAAGTCGCAACCCAAACGGCGAGGCGATCATTGGAATGTTGATCTAGAGCCAGCGAAGCGTCTGCTGGAGTCCGAGGCAGACTGCTCAAAATCGCATCCCTGAAATGAACGTGGCCGCGATGGTCGCCAGAACGATGCGGTTCATCCGTTTCACGCCTCGCGGTTTGGTCCTTCCCGAAAGCAACCGGCGTTTTCCATTCCAACGTGACTTGGTTGGTCTTGGGTCTTGCCCCTCAGTGAGGCGAGCGGCGCCTGCATTTCTTCCCTCTCCCTCCTTCTCCCTCCGGGAGAGTCCGGGAGAGGGGATGGGGGAGGGGATGGGGGGCTGGGGGGCGGGGGTGAGGGCGTGCGACGCGGCGTTGGGCGAGAAAAGGCGCCCTCGCCGCAACACTCTCCCCGGAGGGAGAGAGAGGTAGACTATCTACTGCCGCTCGCCTGAAAACCCGTTGCAAAGCAACGCAGCGGGACGCCATGAGCCGCAAGATCGCATCGATTCCGTGCTCGCGGCGTCGTCGCCCGAGCAACAGGAGATCATGGCGCTGATCCATTTCGGTGAGCTTTCGAAGGAGCAAGCCGCTCCTGAAGGCGATCCGCCGGGCAGTCGCTTCCGCCTCGGGGCGAAGAACCGCCGGCGCCCGGCTGCACTTCAACCGCCTCCCTGTTTCCGCCGAGGGGCATCGGCGAAGCAGGTTCTTCCGCATCGCGATCGCGTTCGACCCAGAGCGTATAATCGCCAATGGAGGTGGTCGATGCCGATGCACGATTGGACCCTGGTGAGAGCGGGAACGTACCACGACTTCCATTGTCGTTGGTTGGCACAATTGACGAACCATCTGAATGGCGGGCTTCTGCCAGGCGATCATTACGCGCAGGTGGAGCAGGTGGCGGAGGGGATGATCGCGGACATCCTTACGCTTCGATCCGCCGATCCGCGGGATGAAGCGGATGAAACCGAGGAGGGGGGCCTCGCGGTCGCAGTCGCGCCTCCCCAGGTGCGGCTTACCGAATCGCTGGAGGCCGATCTTTATGCGGCCCACGCCAAACATATCGCCATTCGCCATGGCAGCGACGATCGCATCGTCGCCCTGATCGAATTGCTCTCGCCGGGCAACAAATCGAGCGAATTCGCGTTTCGGAGTTTCGTGGACAAAGCAATGGAAGCGCTGCGGCGCGGCTGCCACCTCTTGCTGATCGACCCGTTCCCTCCGAGCCCGCGCGATCCCAGAGGCATTCACGGCGCCATCTGGAAGGAACTCGGCGGAACCTATGACCCGCCTGCCGACAAGCCGTTGACCATGGTTTCGTACGATGCGGGCATCAAGAAAATCGCGTATGTGGAGCCGTTGGCGGCGGGAGAGGTGCTGACGGCGATGCCCTTGCTGCTCACCTCCGCGCGATACGTGCCCGTTCCGCTGGAAGAAAGCTACCGAGCGACGTTCGCCGGGGTTCCCGGCCGCTGGCGGCGCGTGCTGGAACCCACCGCCGCGTGAACGAGATTTCCCGCTTGATTCAGGCTATCGGCGGCGATCCGCAAGCCGCCGCGCGACTCTTGCCGCTTGTGTACGACGGCGAACAGGTCCTTTCGCGTCGCGAATGCGTTCGACCTGGAGCGTATAATCGCCAATGGAGGTGGTCGATGCCGATGCACGATTGGACCCTGGTAAGAGCGGGAACGTACCACGACTTCCATTGTTCGTGGTTGGCCGAATTGAAGAACCATTTGAACCGCAGCGTTCTTCCTGCCGATCATTACGCGCAGGTGGAGCAGGTGGCGGAGGGGATGATCGCGGACATCCTTACGCTTCGATCCGCCGATCCGCGGGATGAAGCGGATGAAACCGAGGAGGGGGGCCTCGCGGTCGCAGTCGCGCCTCCCCAGGTGCGGCTTACCGAATCGCTGGAGGCCGATCTTTATGCGGCCCACGCCAAACATATCGCCATTCGCCATGGCAGCGACGATCGCATCGTCGCCCTGATCGAATTGCTCTCGCCGGGCAACAAATCGAGCGAATTCGCGTTTCGGAGTTTCGTGGACAAAGCAATGGAAGCGCTGCGGCGCGGCTGCCACCTCTTGCTGATCGACCCGTTCCCTCCGAGCCCGCGCGATCCCAGAGGCATTCACGGCGCCATCTGGAAGGAACTCGGCGGAACCTATGACCCGCCTGCCGACAAGCCGTTGACCATGGTTTCGTACGATGCGGGCATCAAGAAAATCGCGTATGTGGAGCCGTTGGCGGCGGGAGAGGTGCTGACGGCGATGCCCTTGCTGCTCACCTCCGCGCGATACGTGCCCGTTCCGCTGGAAGAAAGCTACCGAGCGACGTTCGCCGGGGTTCCCGGCCGCTGGCGGCGCGTGCTGGAACCCACCGCCGCGTGAACGAGATTTCCCGCTTGATTCGGGCCATCGACGATGGGTTTCGGCAGATGCTCGCCCTGACCGCCGCCGAAGCCGCGACGGTATTTCCCCTAGCCTGCATTTCTCCCCTCTCCCTCCGGGAGAGGGCCGGGGGTGAGGGCCGTGCGACGTGGCGTTGGGCGAGAAAAAGGTGCCTTCACCCCAACCCTCTCCCGGAGGGAGAGGAAGGTAGGTTAGCGCCTGCCGCTCGCCTTACTACGTGCGCGGCTGTGC